>NZ_RQVC01000003.1:0-171010 GCF_003992085.1 Veillonella sp. CHU732 | reverse complement strand
GGTAATTATCAAAAATTTATGCAACTTAGTTATAATTAAACCTCACTCACTTGAATAGCACGTTTTGTTAATTTTATGCAGTATTGTTTATTCATATTTTTTAGATGTAGACATTATGCACTATCTTCATGAAGATAAGATGAAGAAATGTGAAATTATTTCAAAATAGGTTTAAATATATCGTATCATCTGTTTTATGTTGTACATACAAAAAGACACCCAGTCTTTCGACTAGGTGTCTTTTTGTTTTTTGTATTCTTCGTTGCTCGTACGTAAACCTAGGTGCCAGAGGCTCGTCTAGAAAATTCTAGTATCTATGAGCCATACTATTTGCCTGTGATTCTAGTTACTTACTAGCTAACATATCAATTCGTTGCATAAGCATTTTAATTTGATCTTTCATTTCAGCGTTTTCTGCTTTTAATGCTGTCACTTCATCTTGCATTACATATACGGAGGAGATTGGACCACCTTTGTAACGTTCTGGAAGGTCATCATGTTCTCCACTACCGAAGCGATATGTAGCGCCAAGATTTGCCATGCTCTTACCAGATCCCATTGTGAATCCAGCTGTTACCATGAAGTTTTCATTTGCATAGTGAGCAAGACCTAATGCTAATGCTTGGTTTCCACTGTATGTACCTACGCCAGCCATGATTTGAGATTTTCTCAATGGATCGTAGCTCAATGGATTCAATGCTGCTAATGCTGCGGAGTGTGCACCTACTTGGTCAACACGTTGAACTGTTTTTTCTAATACTTGACCTAATTGACCCGTAGTTTTAGCAATCTCTTCTTGAACTTGACCAACAGTAGCTACATCGTTAGCACCAGTGCCAGGTTGTAAGCCAGTGATCTTACCATCTTTGATAGTGATAGTGGATTCTTTACCATTAGCATCTACACTCTTAACGGAGATACCATCATTATTGATAGTAGTTTTGCTTGTGCCATTAGCTTGTTTTCCATCTTTATCCACTGGAGCACCAAATTCAGCAGTTTTAGCACTTACAGTTTTAGCTGTTACACTACCAGTTGTACCATCGATACCTACTTTATTTTCGCCTTCACCAGCTGTGATTTGCGCTTTAGTGCCATCAATAGCAACAGCATTTGGACCTTTACCAGCTGTAATAGTGCCGTTATCGCCATCTAAAGATACTGCTTTATCATCTTTACCTGCAGTTACTTTATTTGCTTGTACACCACCAGTTGTTGCATCAAGTTCAACAAATTTATCGCCTGTTGGGTTGCCTACAGTTACTTTACCATGTTCACCATCTAGCTTAACTTGTTTATCGTCTTTACCAGCTGTTACACTGCCGTCTTTACCATCGATTTTTACAGCTGTTTTACCATTTGGATCACCAGCTACGATAGTTCCTTCGTGTCCATCAAGTTCTACACCTGGGTCGTTAGAATGATCTCCATCAGGATCGTTAGCATCATGTTTACCAAGAGTAATTTTTTCGCTCAATGTTGTATAGAATGTTTTAACACCATCTACCTCTTTATAGGTAACGGTAATGTTTTTATCACCTTTAACATCGATAGCATCTTTTGCTAGATCTTTGATAGCATTTTTACCTTTATCGCTTAAGCCATCCATATCTTTTAATTGCTTAATATCAGCCGCTGCTGCAGAGCTAGCATTGTTTAAGCGTTCATTCATAGTAGATAAAGCATCTCCTACGGTATGAGCCTGAACGTCTTTATTGTCTTTATCTTTTACTGTAAACGTTGGTTCTGTTACATTACCATTTTCATCTACAGTTGCACCACCACCAAGATATTTAGCAACTTCAGCCTTTGCTGCATGCAATTGGTTACCAGTCACAGCATCTTTGGAGCCAGCAGCAATTTTTCCATCTTTTAAGTTGGATAATGTAGTTGGGTTAGTGGAACCATCAGGATTCACTACACTAGCTTTTAGTTTATCGCCTTCTACAGGTTTAGCTGCACCCACTTTATTACCATCTTCGTCCACATCTTTAGCTAAGTAATATTTACCATCATTAGCTTTCACTAAACGTTTGCCATCAGCATCAGTATATACGACAGAACCAGCTTCACCATTACGCAATGCATTCACTTTATCTGTTAATGTTTTACCATTCAAACCATCTTGACCAGTTAAACCAGTATCTTTCGCTGTACCATTCGCACCATCACGTCCATCAGCTGTTGTATCACCAAGCTTAGCAATTTTAGCCAAATCTTCCTTCACCTTATCAGATAAACCAACTGTGATAGTGTCACCTTTTGCTGTTGTTTCGATTTCGTCAGTAGTACCTTTTACTTTTAATGTTTGATCTTTTAAGTTCAAGGATAATTTAGATGCAGTATTGTCATCATCCGCAGTATCATCTGCTGTACCTTTGTCATCGATAGTTTTGTCACCAGCAAAATGTAATACTGTGTTAGTACCTAATTCAGTTTTTAGCTCCGCTAATTTACCTGCCATAGAATCATTTGTTACTACGTTATCAGCGATATTTTTTTCAATATCAGCAATTTTGTCGCCTTGTGCCTTGATTTTTTCGCCTTGCTCAGCCACTGTGTTACCGATACCTTCAACTTTAGTTGTTAATTTACCAAGATCGTCTTTTGCTTTATCAGCAGTTGCTTTAACATCATCAACTTTTGTTGTTAACCCAGCTAAGCCATCTTTATTTTCTTTAACGCCCTCTTTTAATGTAGTGATATCACCTTCAGCCGCCGTTACTTTATCAGCTACGTCTTTTAATTTAGCTTTAGACGCTACACCTTTGATCACAACATTCTCATCTGCGACTTCAGTATTTTCGCCATTAGCTTTTTTCAAAGTTACATCGCCTTCAGTATCTACTTCATATTCGCCTTTGACAACATGTAATTCAGCCGTTTTATCAAGTTTACCTGCTTTTAACTCATTCACACCCGTATCAGAGGTTGCTTTAGCAGCATCTACAGCCTTTTTAAGAGCTGCTGCACTTTCAGCTTTTTCTGCTTTTAAACGTTCATTTAATTCAGTTTCATCAACTTTATTACCCATGGCCGCTACTATTTTATCAAGTGCTGCAGTATCTACTTTACCAGCCAATACATCTTTCAAGTCGCTTATGGCTTTTAAATCAGCCTTTTTAGCCATTTCGTCTCTGAAAGTATCATTACTTACTTTCGTAGCTAATTCAGCATTAACTTCACCAATTTTTGTATCTAAATCAGTTTTGCTTGCTTTTTTATCTACTTCTGTTTTTAATTCATCTAATTTTGCTTTGCTTGCTAAACCAGTGATTTTTACTGCTTCATCAGCTTTCACAGTGCCTGTGCCATCTGCTTTGTCCAATGTTACAGATCCATCATCAGCTACAGCATACGTACCTTTTTTCACATGTAGTTCAGCAGTTTTGTCTAATTTATTGCTTGTTAAATTAGTGATATCTGCAGCATTCGCTTTTTTCGCTAATTCTTCATTTAATTTTGCTGTACCTACTTTATCAGCTAATGCTTCTTTTACTTTACCAGCTGTTACCAATTTATTAGCATCGCCAGCTGCATTTACATCAGTCGCCAAGTTAGGAGTTACACTGACTTTACCATCTGCACCTGTATTGATAGAGATAGCATCATCATTACCACTGGTAATGGAATTTACTTCACTCTTAGATGCGATTGTTACCGCATTTCCATTTGCCGTTAAGGTAATATTTTTGCCAGCAACTAATTTTACTTTATGAGCATCTGCAGCACCTTCTGTTGTGTTAGGCACTAAGTCTGTAGATGTAGCACCATTTACTACTGAAATTGTGCTTAGAGATGCGTTACGTAATGCTTTCAATTGTTTTACGTTCACAGCATCGTTATCATTTGTACCACTAGCAACGCTAGTGATACGACGAAGGATAGTGCCACCATTACCTACGGAGATGATACCATTACCAGTGTTATTAACAGCATCGTTTGTTAAGTAACCAGTTGTAGCATTGCCATCAGCCTCTGTTGTTGTAGAACCTTCACCTAATGCTACGGAGTGAGCCAATTGTGCTTTCGCTTTTGTACCAATTGCTACTGCGCTAGTTGCTTCTGCATGAGCAGATGTACCGATAGCTACTGCACTTTCAGCAGATGCTAATACTTTACCTGCATCGCTGTTACCGTTATTGTCGTTACTAGAACCGATAGCAATAGCATTTTTAGCAGTAACTCGTGTGAAATAACCTACTGCTGTACCATATTGAGCATCCGCTGCCACACTATTTCGAGCACCAATGGCTACTGCTTGGTTTGCATCATTATCAGATTTATAACCAATATTTGTAGCACCTGCTTGACGAACGTTAATATCGAAACCGATACCTACCGCTTTGTTAGTTTCAACTTTAACATTTGTACCGACAGCTGTAGCACCCTGTTCTTTGGCTACTGTAGATAAACCGATAGATACTGCACTAACACCTGTTGCTTTTGCATCAGAACCGATAGCAATAGCATTACCACTATTAGCTACTGTTTTTGTACCAATTGCGATAGATTGTGTGCCAGACGCTGCTGGAGCTTCTGCTGCATCGGCACCAGCACTACCGATAGCAATGGATTGCACACCGCTAGCAGATGCATTTTTACCAACTGCTACTGTACCTGTTGCTGTAGCACTAGCACCATTACCAGCAGCCAATGCACTATCTTGTGAAGCTTCACTAGATTTACCTACTGCTGTAGCATTAGCGCCTGTAGCTTTAGATTCATCACCCACTGCTACAGTGCTATCTGCTGTTGCTTGTGCTTTGTTACCATAGGCAGCTGCTGCTGTTCCAGTGGCGTTGGATTCGTTACCAATACTAGTGGCAGTATCCTTCGTAGCATTCACTTTATTACCAATTGCAATGGCAGACAACGCTGTTGTCACCGCTTCATTACCGATGGCCACGCCTTTTTCACCTGTGATAGCACGGCTCAAACGACCAATAGCGATAGAACTTTGCATACCTGCTTCTGCACGAGTTCCTATAGCAATACTATCATTACCATTGGCTTGTATTGTCCCAAATCGAGCACCCGATCCAATTGCCACAGCATTATCTGCAGATGCCTTAACGCCAAATCCGACAGCTACCGCGAACCGTCTTGTTACTTCAATATCTTTACCAACACCGGTGGAACTATCATTGCTGACTTTAACATTGTTACCGATAGCTAGGGCCGCTCCATTTGTCGCAGTCCCTTCTGGAATAGCTGCTTGTACCGTTGCTACTTGCGCACTCACTGTCAATGCTGCCAACACGCTAGCTACAGCAATTTTCTTTTTACCTGTCGTGTTTTTTGCTACTTCAGATACTACGATGTAACATTGCTTGGATTTGCTCCAAATAACTTTGAATAACTTGTTCATTTGTAATTCTTCCTCCTGTTGTACTAATCACTGAAAAAATAACTATACGAAATTACTTTTGTTATGCCAGCTAATATACACTTCCCTATTAACTGATTGTTCACATACTTACTGTTTTTCATGTGTTTCACTTATATAGTAGGTTATAGGCCTATTACATAATCACACATATTGTCTAGTATATTACACCTAATACATCGAAAAGTATCAATATTTATTTTGATTGTTTTATACACTTTTTACAATAGATATAGGGGAGAACTATTTACCCCCCCTAATTTTATCATAAGTTACACGCTTTGATAACGCCACCAAACGCTCATTCGTGCATTTTATAATCAACTATATAATTTCTACTGCATTTTATACACTTAAATTATACCTGTTATATATGTATTTTCAATGTGGTAATTATCAAAAATTTATGCAACTTAGTTATAATTAAACCTCACTCACTTGAATAGCACGTTTTGTTAATTTTATACAGTATCATTTATTCATATTTTTCGATGTAGATATTATGCACTATCTTCATGAAGATAAGATGAAGAAATGTGAAATTATTTCAAGAGGTGTTCAAATCTATCTTTTCATCGATTGTATAACGTACATACAAAAGACACCCAGCCTTTCGACTGAGTGTCTATTTTTATCATACTCTAAGGCATTCACCTCATGTATGATGTATTATTTTTTTGCTTCCAGCATTGTTACGCGTTCGATAAGCATTTTAATTTGTGCTTTCATTTCCTCATTCTCTGCCTCTTTTTTAGCATTCTCCGCATCTTTGCGAGCATTTTCAGCTTTCAGAGCGGTGATTTCATCTTGCATTACATACACAGAAGAAATTGGACCGCCTTTGTAACGTTCTGGAATCATGCTGTCTTCGCCACCGAATCGGTACGTCATACCTGCATTCACCATGTTTTCACCATTGCCTACGCTGACCCCTACGTTGAATAGAGTATCTTCGTTAGCATAGTGTGCCACGCCGAGTGCCAATGCACTATTACCTTTATAAGCGCCGTATCCAGCCATGACTTGGGATTTTTTAAGAGGATCATAGCTCAATGGATTCATCGCTGCTAGTGCTGCTGCATGAGCTCCAGTTTGATTCACCTGACGGCTCACCGCACTGGTTGCTGCCACCACTTGACCAAGGGTCGCCGCATCATCTGCTGCTGTGCCTGGTCCTACATGATGAATCGCATTGCCACCATTATCCAATCCATCTGCCGTTAAGCTAACGGATGGTTTGTTCAAGCCTTTCACTGGAGCAATCGTTATGCCTTCTCCATTCACAGTGGTAGTGACAATAGAAATAGGATTACCTTCTTTATCTGTTTGGTATTTCACAGTTCCATCTGCGTTCTTAGCGATGTCCTTCGTACCATCAGGTTTTGTGATTACCTCAGGCAAGTAGTAATTGTAGGACGTAGAACCGTCTTTCATTTTCACATCTTTTGCCAAGCGTACTGTCATGGTCGCTGGCGTTTTGTCTGTGCCCGCTGAAAGTTCTACACCGATGTTGTTATCTGTCATCGGCCCTTTCGCCCCGCCTTTAATCGCCAAGGTATCTCCTAATGCCACTGTAGTAGACGCTACTCCAGTATCAGCTGCAAAGACACGACCTTTTTGTAATGTATCAGATACATCTTTCACTTGACCTTGCGTAGCTGCCTTACTACGATCTACATCCGTTACTTTTGTTGGATCCCATTTCGTATTCGTCAAGCCAGACACTGTACCATCTTTAATGACCACAGTGGATGTTACCGTACCATCCGGTTGTTTTGTCGTAATAGTTACACCTTCAGGCGTTACCGCCGTATTAGTTTTATTAGTATCACCAACTTGAACTGTGTTCGTGTTCACTACATTGATCGTAGCATTTGGTCCCATAATAGTACCCGTTGTCCCATCCACAGTGATTTGTTTATCACCTTGACCGAAAGTCACTTTGTCATCCAGTTTCGCTGTGAAAGTTTTCACTCGTGACGTTGCATCCGTGTCAGGTGTGACAGTAATACCATTCGTGCCCACTACATTTACTAAGCCTGTCACCACATCTTTACCTGCATTGGTAAGGTTGCTCAAATCTTTTGTTGCTGAGTTACCTTGTAATGCTTGAATGGCTTGCGCGTTCTTGCCAATGTTAGTAGCATTGGTTGTAATATTGCCGGCATTTTTAGTGATATTACCTGCGTTAGTAGCGATATCTTCTGCATTTTTGGCAATATTAGTTGCATTTGTAGCTATATTTTTTGTATTCGTAGCTATATTGCCAGCATTGGTTGCAATGTTAGTTGCATTTGTTTTGATATTGCCTGCGTTAGTTGCGATATCTCCCGCATTTTTAGCGATATTAGCTGTATTTGTTGCGATGTTACCTGCGTTTTTAGTAATATTGCCAGCGTTCGTAACGATATCTGCTTTGGCTTTCGTCATATCCCCTTGTAAAACAGTGATATTTCCTTCCGCTGTGGTTAATCGAGTATCGATACCTGCGATTCTATTGATTTCCGCTTTCGCTGTATCCGTTAAATCTACTGTGTATTCTCGTTCTCCTTTAGCATTTAGATCGCCACCTGTTACAGATATGCTACCACCTGTAGCTGCTTTCACAGTCGTATCACGACCATTCACTGTATACGTTGTTACATTGTCTTTCGTTTCTGTATCCACTGTGACATTATTACCAGCCGCTACTTTCACTGCCCCTTGTGCAGCATCGGTAATTGCTTTTTTGCCGGCAGGAGTCAAGTTGCTCAAATCTTGATTCGCTGCATTGTCGATAGCACTACGTGTGTCATTGTCTAAACCGATATTTACTACGCCATCAACGTCTGTGGAAATAGCAATACCTTTTTTAGTCGCTACTCCATCTGTAGTCGCTGTTGGACTAGTTGTAGTAGTTGTACCTGCTGTTGGATTTGTTCCATCTGTAGCTGGAGCTTTAGGAGCTACTGTACCAGTGCCGGCTACGAAGTTTAAACCTTTTTTCAATTTTACTGTGTTTGCAACTGTGTCTTCAGCATTATTCGCACGGTATGTAATAGTTGCATCTAAGTTTTTCGCTACCACATTGCTGTCACCGAAGTCTACGGTAGCTGGTTTAGCCTGAGTCGTTTCATCCCCAGTAGCAGGATCGTTTACAGCTGGTTTTGCTGGTTTCAACGTAATCGTTGCATCGCCGTTTTTTATCACCAAATCAGTTTTGCCATCCCCAGCAATTTCTTTCATGTTTGCTAGGTTTTCTGCTAATTTCACATCGAATCCATCGCCAGCCGTATTTTTTACTACATCAATATTGTTTGTAGCTGTTGCTTCACGTTTGAAGTTCTCAGCACCTTTCACTTTTAAAGTTTCACCCAAATTACGGTGTACTTTATCTGTGTCAGCAGTGTCTTTATTACCGTAGAAGTCTAAGCCTTTTGTAGCTAAGGAGCTGTTTGCATTGTTGATACGCGTATCTAATTTAGAAATCGCATCCCCTACGGTTTTCGCTTCTTCAGTTGTATTACTACCATCATCTTTTGTGATGTTGTACGTTGGACCTGTAAAGGAGCCGTCAGTGTTCACTTTGGAATCACCCCCAAGGGCTGTAGCTAGGTCAGATTTCACAGTGTGTAATTGACCACCATTCACAGCTTCTTTGGAGTTGGTTGCTACTTTGCCATCTGCAATGTTAGATAAGGTAGTTGCTGTTTTTGTATCGCCATTGCCGTTCACTACACGTGCTTGTGGGTTGTCTACTGCTTGCGGTTCTTTGTTATTGTTTTCCGCTGCAGTTTTTACAGTACCATCAGCTTTTACTTCGTCAGCTTTGTAGTATTTGCCATCTTTTGCTTTTACCACACGGTCGCCAGCTTCGTTAGTGTATACCACAGATCCAGCTTCACCATTACGTAAAGCGTTTACTTTGTCATTCAATGTGGCATTGTTTAAGCCATCTGCACCCGTTAAGCCTTTCGCACCAGATACTCCATCTTTACCATCACGGCCGTTAGAAGCTGTATCCCCAACTTTAGCTAATTGGTCTTTCACAGCTTGTGCCAATTCCACAGTAATCGTATCGCCTTTTGCTGTAGTTACAATGTTGGTATTATCCCCATTGACATGTAATGTACCCTTTGCTAAGGATAAGCCTACTTTTTCTGTATCTTGATCCTGTGCGTCTTTTGTCACATTACCAGCAAAGTTCAATGTCGCGTTATTCGTTAAAGTTTCACCTAACTTATTGATAGCGTTATCTACGTATTGTTTATTCGTCGCATCGCCATCATTTTTAGCTTCTGCTACATTCGTGATGTTCATGCCACCAGCATTGATACCATCTTTGCCGATCGTTACCGTTTTTGTTTCACCAGTTGTCGCACCTGCTGCTGGAGCTTGCGTATTCGTAATTGTTACGCCATCACCACCTAATGTAATTTTGCTACCTGGTTTGTTATCTGCATCGGCATTTGTGATGGATGTTATATTTTTCAAATCACTAGCTAACTTAACATTTAATGTAGTCGCATCGGTACCATCTTTTTTCACAGTGATATTATTTTGACCATGGATGTTTAAAGTTTCTCCTAATTTACGAGTCACTGTATCTGCTGTCGCGTCATCACCGATGAACGTCATACCACCGTCTACCAAATTAGAAATTCTTGTATCTAAATTGGTAACTGCTGCATTCACATCAGCTTTATCTGCTGCATTGTCGATAGCGCTACGTGTGTCACTGTCTAAACCGATATTTACCATGCCATCAACGTCTGTGGAAATGACGATACCTTTTTTAGAAGCTACAGAATCTGTAGTCGCGCTTGGACTTGCCGTACCTGCTTCTAGATTTTTTGGCGCTACTGTACCAGTACCTGCTACAAAGTTCAAACCTTTTTTCAGTTTTACTGTATTTGCAGCTGTATCTTCAGCATTATTCGCACGGTATGTAATAGAGGCATCTAAGTTTTTAGCTACTACATTGCTGTCACCGAAGTCTACCGTAGCTGGTTTAGCTGGTGTTGTCACGTCACCTGTCGTAGGATCGTTCACAGCTGGTTTTGCTGGTTTCAACGTAATCGTTGCATCGCCGTTTTTTATCACCAAATCAGTTTTGCCATCCCCAGCAATTTCTTTCATGTTTGCTAGGTTTTCTGCTAATTTCACATCGAATCCATCGCCAGCCGTATTTTTTACTACATCAATATTGTTTGTAGCTGTTGCTTCACGTTTGAAGTTCTCAGCACCTTTCACTTTTAAAGTTTCACCCAAATTACGGTGTACTTTATCTGTGTCAGCAGTGTCTTTATTACCGTAGAAGTCTAGGCCTTTTGTAGCTAAGGAGCTGTTTGCATTGTTGATACGGCTATCTAATTTAGAAATCGCATCCCCTACGGTTTTCGCTTCTTCGGTTGTGTTAGTACCGTCATCTTTTGTGATGTTGTACGTAGGACCTGTAAAGGATCCGTCAGTATTCACTTTAGAATCACCGCCCAGTGCTGTAGCTAGGTCAGATTTTACCGTGTGTAATTGACCTCCGTTCACAGCTTCTTTGGAGTTAGCTGCTACTTTGCCATCTGCAATGTTAGATAAGGTAGTTGCTGTTTTTGTATCTCCATTGCCATTCACCACACGTGCTTGTGGGTTCTCCAAAGCTTCTGGTGCTTTGCCATTATTTTCATCAGCAGTTTTTACAGTACCGTCAGCTTTTACTTCATCAGCTTTGTAGTACTTGCCATCTTTTGCTTTTACAACACGATCCCCAGCCTCATTAGTGTACACCACAGAACCAGCTTCGCCATTACGTAGAGCGTTTACTTTGTCATTTAACGTGGCATTGTTTAAACCATCTGCACCCGTTAAGCCTTTCGCTCCAGATACTCCATCTTTGCCATCACGGCCGTTAGAAGCTGTATCGCCAACTTTAGCCAGTTGGTCTTTTACAGCTTGTGCCAATTCAACAGTAATCGTATCGCCTTTTGCTGTGGTTACAATGTTTGTATTATCTCCATTGACATGTAATGTGCCAGTAGCTAATGATAAACCTACTTTATCCGCAGCTTTATCTTGTGCGTCTTTTGTCACGTTACCTGCAAAGTTTAGATTTGCATTATTAGTAACTGTTGTTTGTAGCTTAGTAATCTCATTATCTACATATTCTTTATTTGCTGCATCGCCATTCTCTGTTGCTTTCGCTACATTAGTGACTTTCATGCCGCCAGCATTGATACCATCTTTGCTAATGGTTACAGTTTTTGTGTCGCCAGCTGCGCCATCTGCGCCTGCTGCTGTATTAGCAATAGATACACCATCTGCGCCTAAGGTAATTTTGCTACCTGGTTTGCCATCTGCATCGGCATTTGTGATGGATGTGATATTTTTCAAATCATTAGCTAGTTTTACATTTAATGTAGTCGCATCGGTACCATCTTTTTTCACAGTGATGTTGTTTTGACCATGGATGTTTAAGGTTTCTCCTAATTTACGAGCTACTTTATCTGCTGTTGCATCATCACCGATGAACGTCATGCCACCATCTACCAAGTTAGTAATTCTTGTACCTAGATTCGTAATCGCTGTATTTTGACCTTGGTTAGCTGCATCCAATTTTTCGATAGCATCTTTTAAAGTATTTGCAGTATCAGTACCACCAGTTGCTTTCGTAATATTGAAAGTTGGTCCTGTTACTGTACCATCTGTAGCAATCGTTGTGCCACCAATGACATTTGCCAAATTACCTACCGCTGCTAATTTACCTTTGGTAGCATCAGATAAGTCTAATGTATAAGCACGAACTTTTGAAGTAGCATCTGGAGTGCCACCAGAGATTGCTAATGCATCTCCATTTACAGCTACTGTTGTGTCATTTGCATTCACTTTGTAGATTGTTGTACCTACTGTAGTCGTTGTATCCGTAGTAACCGTTGTATTGATACCGTCAGCCACTTTTACCGCTGTTTTCGCTGCATCTTTTGCTAATTCTTTGAATTTTTCTTTACCAGCATCAGATAAATTGCTTAAGTTTTTATCGGCTGCATTGTCTACTTTACTACGAGTATCTTTATCTAAGCCGAATGTAACTTTACCATTATCCTCTGCTGTAATCGCTAAACCAGATTTAGGACCTTCTGCAGTTGTGGTTGCATCGTTACTTACTACGTAATTAAATCCATCTGCTAATTTAACGGATTTCGCATTCGCTACTGCTTCATCATTTGCACGATATTTGATAGCCGCATCTAAGTTATTAGCAACTAATTTCGTATCTCCGAAATCAATGCTGCCTGTATTTCCAGCTTTAGGAGCTTTTACTGTAACCTTAGTATCCCCGTTTTTAATCACTAAGTCATGGGTACCATCCCCAGCGATTTCTTTCATGTTTGCTAGGTTTTCTGCCAATTTCACATCGAATCCATCGCCTGCAGTATTTTTCACTACATCAATGTTATTCTTAGCCCCTTCAGCACGAGCAAAGTTTTCTGCGCCTTTCACTTTTAAAGTTTCACCAAGGTTACGGTGTACTTTATCTGTGTCTGCAGTGTCTTTATTACCGTAGAAGTCTAAGCCTTTTGTAGATAACGTAGAGTTCGCATTGTTGATACGAGTATCTAGCTTAGAAATCGCATCACCTACATTTTTAACAGGTTCAGTCCCATTAGTACCATCATCTTTTGTGATGTTGTACGTAGGACCTGTAAAGGATCCGTCAGTATTCACTTTGGAATCACCGCCCAATGCTGTAGCTAGATCAGATTTCACAGTGTGTAATTGACCTCCATTCACAGCTTCTTTGGAGTTGGCTCCTACTTTGCCATCTGCAATGTTAGATAAGGTAGTTGCTGTTTTTGTATCTCCATTGCCGTTCACTACACGTGCTTGTGGGTTGTCTACTGCTTGCGGTTCTTTGTTATTGTTTTCCGCTGCAGTTTTTACAGTACCGTCAGCTTTTACTTCGTCAGCTTTGTAGTACTTACCATCCTTAGCTTTTATAACTCGGTCCCCAGCTTCGTTAGTGTACACCACTGAACCAGCTTCGCCATTACGTAGAGCGTTTACTTTATCGTTTAATGTGGCATTGTTTAAACCATCTGCACCAGTTAAATCTTGTGCACCAGATGTACCATTTACACCATCACGGCCATTAGAGGCTGTATCGCCAACTTTAGCCAATTGGTCTTTCACAGCTTGTGCCAATTCAACAGTAATGGTATTGCCTTTTGCTGTGGTAACAATGTTTGTATTATCGCCATTAACATGTAATGTGCCAGTAGCTAATGCTAAGCCTATTTTATCCGCAGCTTTACCTTGTGCGTCTTTTGTTACATTACCAGCAAAGTTTAGATTTGCATTGCCTGTAATTGTGCTATTTAGGTTAGTTAGTGCATTTTCTAAATACTCTTTACTTGCTGCATTATCAAGAGTGGTACGTGTAGCTTTATCTAAACCGAATGTAACCTTGCCATTATCCTCTGCTGTAATCGCTAAACCAGATTTTGGGCCTTCTGCAGTTGTGGTTGCATCGTTACTTGCTACGTAATTAAAGCCATCTGCTAATTTAACGGATTTCGCATTCGCTACTGCTTCATCGTTTGCGCGATATTTGATAGACGCGTCTAAGTTAGAAGCTACTAATTTTGTATCTCCAAAATCGATACTACCTGTGTTTCCATCTTTAGGAGCTTTTACTGTAACCTTAGTATCGCCATTTTTGATGACTAAATCTGTTTTACCATCACCAGCGATTTCTTTGATGTTCGCAAGGTTTTCAGCCAATTTCACATCAAGAGCTTTATCATTTTTCACAACTTTAATGTTGCTCTCATTGGCTCCTCGTGTGAAGTTTTCTCCACCTTTGATCGTTAAGGTTTCTCCTAAATCACGGTGCACTTTACCAGTATCCGTTGTGTCGTCACCAGTGAAGTTCAACCCTTTTGTTGTGGCGGCTGTTGTAGCTTGGGTAATTTTGTTAGATAAGTCATTGTAATTATTAGTAACTGTTGTTCCCAAATCTGTTACTTTTCCAGCAGTTTCAGAGATTTTTGTATTTTGCCCCGCATTAGTCGCATTTAATTTATCAATAGCATCTTTTAATGTAGTTGCATTTTCACTAGTGCCATCTGCTTTGGTAATACTGAAAGTTGGTCCTGTTACTGTACCATTTGCAGCAATTGTTGTACCACCGATAACGGTAGCCAAACCGTCTACAGATTTTAATTTAGCTTTTGTTGCATCAGATAAGTCTAACGTATAAGCACGCACTTTTGAAGTAGCATCTGGAGTTCCACCAGAGATTGCTAATGCATCTCCATTTACCGCTACCGTTGTGTCATTAGCATTCACTTTGTAGATTGTTGTACCTGCTGTAGTTGTTGTATCCGTAGTAACCGTTGTGTTGATACCATCTGCTACTTGTACAGCTGTTTTCGCCGCATCTTTCGCTAATTCTTTTACTTTGTCTTTACCATCATCAGATAAATTACTTAAGTTTTTATCCGCTGCATTGTCTACTTTTTCACGTGTAGCCTTATCTAAGCCAAATGTAACTTTACCATTATCCTCTGCTGTAATCGCTAAACCAGATTTAGGTCCTTCTGCCGTAGTCGTTACATCCTTACTTGCTACGTAATTAAATCCATCTGCTAATTTAACGGATTTTGCATTTTCTACTGCATCATCGTTTGCACGATATTTGATAGATGCATCTAAATTAGAAGCCACTAATTTAGTATCTCCGAAATCGATGCTACCTTTGTCTCCATCTTTAGGAGCTTTTACAGTAACCTTAGTATCTCCATTTTTGATCACCAAATCATGTGTACCATCACCAGCGATTTCTTTGATGTTCCCAAGGTTTTCTGCTAATTTCACGTCAAGGGCTTTATCATTTTTCACAACTTTAATGTTGTTCTCATTAGCTCCACGAGTAAAGTTTTCTCCACCTTTGATGGTTAAAGTTTCTCCTAAATCACGGTGTACTTTACCATTATCTGTTGTATCATCACCAGTGAAGTTCAACCCTTTCGCTGTTGCTGCTGTAGTGGCTGCTGCTCCAGCTTGTGTAATTTTGTTAGACAAATCATTGTAATTGCTAGTTACCGTATTGCCCAAATTAGTTACCGTATTACCTAGGTTAGTGACAGTGTTTCCTAAGTTCGTTACATTTGTTTCTAAAGTTCCTACTTTACCAGCCGTTTCAGAGATTTTTGAGTTTTGACCCGCATTAGTTGCATTTAACTTATCGATAGCATCTTTCAAGGTAGTTGCATTTTCACTACTACCATCTGCTTTCGTAATATTGAAAGATGGCCCTGTTACAGTTCCATCTGCAGCAATGTTTGTGCCACCGATAATCGTAGCCAAACCACTTACAGCTTTTAATTTAGCTTTGCTAGCATCGGATAAATCTAAAGAATACTTACGTACTTTGTCTGTACCTAGATCTCCACCAATAATGGCAAGGGCATCTCCTGTAACTGCCACTGTTGTATCGTTTGCATTTACTTTATACGTAGTGACTCCAGCGGTTGTGGTTGTATCTGTATCCACTGTTGTGTTGATACCATTGGCTACTTTCACAGCTTCTTTCGCAGCTGCTTTTGCTAATTCTGTTACTTTACCTTTACCGTCATCAGACAAATTACTTAAGTTTTTATCTGCTGCATTGTCTACTTTGCTACGAGTAGCTTTATCTAGACCAAAGGTTACTAATCCATCTGCACCTGTTGTAATAGATAACCCAGACTTAGGACCATCAGTTGTTGCGTTTGTGTCTGTAGCTGCTGTGAAATTCAAGCCTTTTTTCAATTTCACTGTATTCGCAGCTGTATCTGCAACACCATTTGCACGGTATGTAATGTCCGCTTCTAAATTAGATGCCACAACTTTTGCATCGCCAAAGTTAACGGTACCATTGTCGCCAGTTTTGCCCGGTGTGATAGTCACTGTGTTCGTACCATTTTTGATCACTAAATTATCTGAGCCATTGCCAGCGATTTCTTTCATACCAGACAGCTTGTCAGATAATTTAACAAGTAATCCATTGGCTCCATTAGAACCATCTTTTTCAACACGAATATTCGTATTCGCTGTTGTAGACGTGTAATTAGCCCCGCCTTTCAGCGTTAACGTCGTGTCTAATGCACGAGCTACGCCAGCATTATCGTCACCTTTGAAGGTAATTGCTTTGGCCCTGAAAGTATCAAAATCAGATTGGCTAACTTTTCCTCCTACCGCAGTAGTAAGATTGGAAATCTGTGTCGTATGAGTATTCACTGTTGTATTGATACCATCTACTACAGATTTTTTAGCCACATCTTTAATCGTGAAAGCTTTATTATTTTGAGCTTGGCTATTAGCGTTTTCTTGAATTAAAGATACATCACCATCATTACCAACTGTATAATTACCAGGTTTTACATGCAATTCATCTGTTTTATTAACTTTCAAATCAAGGGCTGTTTTCACAATGCCAGAGGTAACTAGTTTTCCATCTTCACCAGTGGCTCCTACAGAGCTTGCAATATTAGGGGTAATGGTCACAGCACCGTTACTTGGATTCACCGTCAATGCTGTACTATTTCCGCTAGTAATCGATGTTACTACATTCTTGGCTTTAATAGTAACCATACCATTGCTATTTTCGATAGCGATGTTATCGCCTGCTTTTAAAGTAACAGCTTTTTTCGTCAAACCATTCACAGTTTGCGGTGTAGCATTTGCCGTAGTATTGCCATCTTGGGTACGTAACATCCATTCATCAGATTTTTTCGCTACATCCGTAATTTCAGCTGTTTCACCAGTAACATCTTCTCCTTTACCGTTTACGTAATTTAGAGTGATTGTACCAGTAGCATCTGGTTTATAGGCAACATTTCCCGTTTTTGCTTTGATATGGCGCTCATTGGATTCTAATGCTTTTAATTGTTTGATATTCGCCGCATCATAGTCATTCGTACCACTAGCTAAGCCAACAATTCGACGCAGTATAGTTCCTGTATCATTTTTATCATTACGTTTATTACCAATCGCAATGACACCATTACCGCTATTACTTACCGGTTCATTTGTCAAATAACCAGTCGTAGCTGTACCATCATTTGATGTGGTAGTAGAACCTTCACCAAGTGCTACGGAATGTTCTAACCCTGCACTTGCATTAGTTCCTATCGCTACTGCACTAGTTGCACTAGCTTGGGTGCCTGTACCCATAGCTACCGTATTGGCTGCACTTGCCGTAGTCTTCTTACCCTGAAAGTCTGCACCAATACTAATGGAACGATTTCCTGATGCTGTAACTTGATAACCAATACCTACTGCAGCCGCTTCTGATACAGTCGTATTGGAGCCAGCACCAAAAGCTTGATTACCAGTTGTATTGACTAAGTAACCAATAGCCGTAGAACCACCACCACTGGCTGTGCTGCCATTACCAAACGCATTATCATTTTCTTTAGTTGCCTTTGACCCATTACCGATAGCAATTGTAGTGACCTCTTCTGCCACCGCTCCAGTACCTAGTGCAATGGCATTATTTTTCTTAGCTTTTGCACCTTTACCAATCGCTGTTGTAGAGATTGCATTACCTTCTGCAGATGTACCAATAGCAATGGCATCTACATTTCCTGCTAACGCTTCTTTACCAATCGCAGTGGCTGCTACATTATTACTTTGTGCTTGTGTACCAATCGCAATCGAACTTTCAGATGCTGCAATTACCTTTTTAGTACTCTCATCACTAGAACCGATAGCAATGGCATTTTTACCTTTTGCTCTTACATCATACCCTATCGCTGTAGAGTATTGTGCGGCTTTTTCAGTTTCATTATTCGCCCCAATGGAAATAGATTGATTGCCTTTTGTTGTAGAATTATTACCAATGAGAGTACTTCCTTCAGCACTTTCATTAGCAGTTAAATTCATACCTATAGCCGTTGTATTATTTTTTTCAACACTAATATTAGTCCCCATTGCGATGGCTGAATTACCCTTAGCCCTTGCACCAGAACCAATCGCTATAGCTTTCTCATTAGTCGCTTCTGTATTCGTGTTACCATTATTGTTACCAATACTAATAGCCCGATCTCCTGATGCTGTAACTTTGTAACCAATGCCCACTGCAGCAGCTCCGGTCACAGATGTATTGGATCCGGCACCGAAAGATTGGTTTCCTGTGGCATTTACTAGATAACCTACAGCAGTGGCGCCACCACCATTAGCCTTCGCCGCATTACCAAGCGCAACATCGTGATCTTGCTTTGCTTCTGTGCTAACACCTACTGCTACCGCTTCTACCGCTTGTGCAGTGGCATCTTTACCAACAGCAATAGCGCTAGTGCCTCCAGAAATCGCCCCAGTTCCAACTGCTAAAGAATCCGTTTTTTCTGCTTGTGCTCCAGCACCAATGGCAGTAGCACTAGACTCTTTTGCTTCTGTTTCACTACCGATGGCAATCGCTTTACTTTTTTCTGCGGTTGCACCTTTACCAATCGCTGTCGCACCTTCTGCCGTTGCTGATGCGCTTGTGCCTGCTGCAAAAGTATCTTTCGCAGAGGCGGACGCACTTGTACCAATGGCCGCTGCATTTTCAGCAGATGCAGATGCCTTTGTACCGAATGCAGAGGCGCTTGTAGCGGAAGACTTAGCACTATATCCGATGGCAACCGCTTTCTCAGCTGTGGCTTGGGTTCGTTCACTATTATTATCATAATTGGAGCCATCACCACCACCGATAGCTACGGCATTTGCTGCAGTGGCTGTAGCACTACGACCTAAGGCTGTGGCATTACCACCTGTTGCCAGAGCACGTAAACCTACAGACATATCCCCCCATTTTTGATAGCTATTGATATCGTTCGTATTATCATCCCATGTATAAATATTTTTAGGACTGCCATCTTGATTGATAAGATTTGCCCCTGCTGATGCTTGGAAACCAACAGCAATCGCACCTTGACCATAGCCACGAGCACTTACACCATAGGCTGAAGCCCCAAATTTAGGTGCGTTTGCACTTTGACCAACTGCAGTAGCTGATAGAGCAGCCTTATTCCTAAATCCTATAGCAACTCCATAGTCGTTAGTAACTTCTGCTTTACGGCCAATCGCTACACCATAGTTTACAATATTAGACCCACTACCAATCCCTTTTGGTCCAACACCCTTTCCAGACTTTGCCTCAGCTCCAATAGCAACACTTCCCGCTCCATTACTTGTAGCTGAATTACCAATAGAAATAGACGTAACACCAGTTTCCTGAACTGGGGTAACAACATCTCCGCCATAAGAGCTACTTCCCGCTCCTATTGCCGTTGAACCACCATATTCGCTACCTTGGGTTATTGCCATAACCGGTATCCCCGACCCCACAGCCATAGCCGCCAAGATACTTGCTACTACGATTTTCTTCTTCCCAGAGTGGTTCTTCGCCATTTCAGACACGACGATATAACATTGTTTAGACTTGCTCCAGATAACTTTAAATATCTTATTCATTGTATTTTGACTCCTATACACACTCTTAACTACGTTCCATATATTCTGCACTCGATGCTACTACACGCTTTCACCTTTGAAAGTCCTACTACGACCAGAGCAACTCACACTTCTTATCTCTCTCGTCAGCCTACTATTGAATGCTTATATATATTATTATGTTTTCTTTCACCATCCTACGTAATCTCATAGATAAACATTCAATACGTGTTACGGCATACCTGATAACCTCCCATACTATCTATCTCAGTTGATTTTTTAAACGTAAAATTGACATCATTCCACTCCTGAAAAATGATGTCAGATAATTACGATTATATACCCAATTAGTATTTTTTACAAATTGAAAAAAATAGAATTTCTTTTAAATAAAAAGAAATTGTTTCACTTGCATCAATTTTAGGCAGCACAAACGTGTTGACTAAAGCACATATTCACTAATTCATAATCATTCTAGATTCTATTGACATACTTTTTTATTATAGCAAAATACTATAACACTAAGCAATTAGATTATTATTTTTTACCCTTTAAAATGTAAGTATAGAATACATTTGTGACAAAACAATCAAAAGAGTCTTAATGCACTCTTAAAGGCATATCAACGATATCCGAGTAGGTATAATACCCGGGCTCAGAAAGGTGTCTATAACAATAAGAGGAACATCGGCATCGGCATTGCTACCGATGTTCCTTTGTGTTGTATATAGTAAATTAACCTCTCATCTCAAGAGATAATAATTGTACAATTTCATTTAGATTAAGATTATTTTTATTAAAAATAATCTTAGATATATATTTTTTATCGTTACCTTTTTCAACAATTAAGTCAACCGGACTAGGATTTCTAAGCATATTACCTTTTAATAAAGTCAATGGCTTAGAATTTTTATCAAGAATAAATCCTAATGTACACGTTCCATCAGAGGTTGCAAAAGAGCACACAACCTTATTTTTTATAAATCGTGCTTCGACATTAATTGTATGTGTTCCATCAAAAAGGTTTACTGCTGTCTTTAATACCTTTATCTTTTTTCTAATCGAACCCTTTCTACTTTTATCACCTAGATCAAAATCACTTTCTTCTAATATTCTAGCAATACATTTATCAAAAAATACACTAGCTTTTAAATTAGTTATTACACCAGTCAAGTGCAAATAATTGTCTTTCTTAGCATCAATTATATAGTATGCATTTTGCGTAAAATTACTAGAATACACTACATATTTTTTTCCAATATAGTTATGTAAATAATCTAATGCACATTCTTCAAGAACTAATTTAACTCTTGTCTTAAATGATACTTCCATATTTACACCCTCCTAAAAAAATAGAGGGTGATGACTCACCCTCTAGCTGGAATTTTTCACAGTTCCCACTGCAATTGAAATGGGTTTTCAGTCTCCACTCCGACCACTTATTATAGATTTAACGTCTCTATACCGACTACTATCTATACTTATTCTAAAACTTCATTTGCGGTTTGTCAATCTCTCTAATGAGCTAGATACATCATAGTCTTATGACTTACCCAATTCTGCTCGAATCTCTTTTGTTGCTTGTACCATGTGTTGTAAACTAGCTACGGTTTCTCTTTCGCCACGAGTTTTCAATCCGCAATCTGGGTTTATCCATACATGTTCTACTGGGATTTTTGAAACGATCAAGCGTATGACTTCTTTGATTTCTTCTACGCTTGGTACTCGTGGAGAGTGGATATCGTATACACCAGGGCCTACTTCTGTTTGGAAGTTATTTTCCAATAATGCATCTAGCAATGTTAATTTGGATCGTGACGCTTCGAAGGTAATCACATCTGCATCCATGGCATCGATTTCAGAGATAATATCTTCAAACTCGCTATAGCACATATGCGTATGAATTTGCGTTTCCACTTTCACTTTCGCATGACATAGACGGAATGCTTTGATGGCAAAGTCTAGGTAATCGCTATACCAGTCCGCACGGCGCAACGGCAATTTTTCACGAAGGGCTGCCTCATCGATTTGGATAATGCGAATACCTGCCGCTTCTAGGTCAAGCACTTCTTCACGAATAGCCAAGCCAATTTGGTACATCATTTCTTTCGTAGAAATGTCTTCACGAGGGAAGGACCAATTCAAGATAGTCACAGGCCCTGTCAACATGCCTTTTACTTCTTTATCTGTCAAGCTGCTAGCATACGCATTATAATCCGTGGTAATCGCTTGTTTTCGTTTGATGTCACCGAACACAATTGGCGGTTTTACGCCACGTGTGCCGTAGGACTGTACCCACGCATTAGACGTAAACACATAGCCATCTAAGTTTTCTCCAAAAAATTCCACCATGTCATTGCGCTCGAACTCACCATGCACTAGCACATCTAAACCAATGTCTTCTTGTAACTTGATGCAGTCTTTGATGAACTCTTTCGCTTTCGCACGGTATTCCGTTTCAGAAATCTCACCTTGGCGGAACAATTTACGATTTTCTTTTACCGCTTTTGTTTGTGGAAAGGAGCCAATCGTTGTGGTCGGCAACAATGGCAATTGGAAAATAGCCTTTTGCGCCGCTTGACGTTCTTTGATATTTTGTGGACGGTTGAAATCTTCTTCTACCAAGGCTGCTACTGCTTGTTGCACGCTTTCATCGGTGCGAAGTTCGGACTTTGCAAACAACGCTTGATTCGCTTGGAATGCTTCTTCAGATGTACACTCTGAAAGCTCTGCTAGATCGGTGATTTCTTTCAATTCCCCTAGTTTTTCATAGGCGAATGAGAAATGTTGTAACACCTCTTGTGAAAGTTTCGGCTCGTTCGCCACGGTGTATGGCACATGCAGTAAGGAGCAAGATGTGCTAAGCACCACATCGATGCCAGCTGCTCTTAATTCATCTACCTTTGCCAACACTTTTTTATAGTCGGTACGCCAAATATTTTTACCATTTACTAAGCCTGCAAAGAGCAGTTTACCTTGCGGGAATCCATGGGTTTTCACCAAGGATTCTGTTTGTTTCCCTTCAATGAAGTCCAAGCCAATGCCGTCAAAGTCAAGCCCTGTCACTACTTCATAAGCATCGCGGATATCTCCGAAGTAAGTTTGCAATAATACATGTAAGCCTTGTTTTTGTAGGAGCAAGCTTTCATAGATACGAGCAAACAATGCCACATCTGCTTCACTAAGATCATACACCAAGTACGGCTCGTCTAGCTGAATCCAGGATACGCCTTCCTCTTTGGCTGCCTTGAATATATCCGCATAGGCTGCGATTACGTCGTCCGCCACGTCGTCGATACCTTTAGTACCTCTAAAGTCTGCTAATTGCAAGAATGTGAAAGGACCCACCAAGACAGGTTTCGTTTCGATACCTAATGATTTCGCCTGACGATACCCATCTAGAAAGTCTGTGGACCTCAATTGCAAGTTCACATCATCGTCGATTTCTGGCACCAAGTAGTGATAGTTCGTGTTGAACCACTTCTTCATGGAGAAGGCTTTCACATCGCCCTTCTCACCTTGGTAACCACGAGCCGCCGCAAAGTATGTATCTACTTCTCCTAATCCAAGGTCTAGATACCGTTTTGGAATCGCATTCAACGTGAAAGCTGTATCCAGCACGCCATCGTATAAGGAATAATCATTGGATGGAATGAAATCTGCCCCAGCCGCTTGTTGTACCTTCCATTGTACCTCTCGTTGCTCTTTCACAACCGTCGTCAAATCCTCTAGGCTCACATAGCCACGGAAATAAGATTCAGTAATAAATTTTAACTCTCGTTTCGCCCCAATACGTGGGAATCCAGTTACAGAATATTTCATATATACAACACCTCCATATAGTGTACATCGATAAGTATCAATCTGATGTCTATACTATACTCCTTAGGTAGAGATTTGTATAATATGTATAAAAGATAGTGTGTTATATATTAAAACTATAACAAAGATATTTCGCATGTGAAGTAGTAATAAGAGCCCTGAGGAATGCAGTTAGGCATAGCAGCCTTGTGGCGTTCCTTATTACCTAAATCACACAAACATAAGAAGAGCACGGTGTGCCCCCGAACAAACAACACAAACTATTCTCTGAGGAACGCAGTGATGAGTAGAAAACTTGTGGCACCCATATTGACTGAATTACACAAATACAAAACGAGCGCGACATATTCCAGAGCAAACCTACCGTAGGATCAGTTTGTGGAGGAATGTGTCGCGCTCGTTCATTTAACCACTCAATGCGTGCCACAAGTTTTCATAGCATCGCAAGAGACGATTTATAAGAGCGCATGCTCTTTTCCAATTTGAATCACTTGTTCTACAGACATATTTGTAATACGGGCAATCATCTCTACCGATAATTTTTCACGTAACATACCAATAATAGCCTCTAACATACCTTCGTCTTTTCCCTCACGCCAATATTTCTTTCGATCCATTTCCAGCTTCATATACTCACCCCTCCATTCCTTACTTTGTTTCACTACATGCACAATCTCATCCATCTGTTGTACTAAACCATCTACTGGTGGTCTACCATCTACATAGTCTAAAAAATTCTGCAATAATTCCGAAACATCATTCATTTGTGCCTTAGTACTTAAAAATATAGTAGTTAAACCATCTTCCAATTCTCTGCCCAGTTCTTCTGTACATTTTTTCGTATACGTGTACTTATGGCGCTTTCCAGAAAATATAGGAAACGTACAGATAAAAATGACAAAACAATCATTCAATGTCATATAGTCAGCGCCCGTTTCCATAGAATAGTGGTCAATCGCACTATGATAAAACCGTGACCGTTTGATTAACTCTGGCATATTTTTGTATGTTTGCATTTCAATATTATAGACGGTTCCTCTCTCATCATTGACGTACACATCTAAGCGAATCCCCTTTTCATCAAGGCCAGATTCCATCGTTTTTTCCGTTTCAATATACGCAATGTCCCGAATAGAAATCTCCAATACCCGTTCTAATAATTCCTTACAAATTGACTTCTCACGCATTACCTTTTCAAAGATAAAATTATCTTGAATACTCAACTCATCAAAGGACTTGAATTGCATAGATATACCTCGCTCTTTGCGTTAATTAAATTATACCACATCTATCATGCAGTACGGTAGCACACCATGCACCACCTATCCATACAATTCATAAACTGTCACTTATACTCCTTTAAAATTTCCTACTAGTATATATTCTTCCAAGGGCCCCAGTTAAGCGTAGAAAACTTGCGACACCTATATTCATTGAATCGCACAAATACAAGAAGCCCATGGCATGCTCCTGACCAAACACCACAAACTATCCTCTGAGAAACGCAGTTAGGCGTAGCAGCCTTGTGGCGTTCCTTATTACCTAAATCACACAAACACAAGAAGAGCACGGTGTGCCCCCGAACAAACATTATGAAATACCGTTTGTGAGGAGTATACCATACTTTTCATTCTCCTGAGGAACGCAGTGATGAGTAGAAAACTTGTGGCACCCATATTGACTGAATTATACAAATATAAAACGAGCGCGACATATTCCGGAGCAAACCTACCGTAGGATCAGTTTGTGAAGGAATGTGTCGCGCTCGTTCATTTAACCACTCAATGCGTGCCACAAGTTTTCATAACATCGCAAGAGACGATACAAGTAGTATTTTTTTTAGAAGTATGCTAGAATATAGACATAAACAAGAAGAGCCATCAACGTGTCTAAGGCGTTAGGCTCATCTCAAACAACTAAAAAAGTGATGATGCCTAACGTGTATAAGTGCTGCGAACACTTATTTTGACGTTAGGCTTTTCACTTACATTTGCATATAAGTCAAAACTGCTACAACAAGCAATCCGAACTGAATTAATAACATTAAAACTTCGAATAGTATCATAGTACCACCTCCTCCCATATTAGGAAGAGATGAGCCCAACTCACGTCGGTGACCCTTCTATACTTAGATTATACTACAAAATTTTGCAAATCGTTAATAAATTTTGAAACTTATTCTTATGCATTGTCCACACGCAAACAAACCTTCCCCAAAGGAATGCAGTTAGGCGTAGCAGTCTTTGTGGCAGTACTTTATCGACTACATAATAGCTAACGTAAGATGACCGCAATATACCTCCGAAGAAACATTATGAAATACCGTTTCTGAGGGGGTGTATTGCGGTCATCCCTTTATCTAATCAGAACCGCCACAAGACTACATAAACTAATAAGTGACGATTCATTATGAAATACCGTTTGAGAGGGGGTATGCCGTGCTCTTCCCTTTTCTATATTCAGTTAAGAACGCCACAGACTGCATAGCGTTACAAGTGACGTTTTACTCTGGCTGAATCGTAAAGGACAAGCTAGAGAAGTATTTAGTTTGTTCCCCTTTTGTTTCTGTTGGGAATGCTACTTCTACGCCTACTACGTTCACGCCGTTAGCAGCTACTGTTACCATGGCTTTACCTTGTGCATCAGCTTGGCTTTCATTAGTCAAATCATTGATAACGTCTTTGATTAATGGAGCGTTAGCATAAGGCATACCATCTTTGAATACTTGGATTTCGTAAGTATCACCTTTACGCAATGTCAATGGGTTAACGCTTGGAACGATTTCGATTGGCATGTTCAAACGTTCAGGTTTTACTGCCGCATTCCAATAGTTTACATTATATTTCACAGCATGCGTAGATTTCACCGCATTTGGTACATCTTTCATCATGGCTTTATGCATTTTGCCATCTTTATCTTTTGTAAAATAGCCATAGTCAAATGTAGTTGCTGTAGTACCTAACATTTCATTTTTCTCAATAGTTACATTGTGTTCATGAGGCATTACTTTCATATCCAGTGGATTATATGCTACATCATAAGCTTCAAAGCTTTTTACCATGGATGGTTCGTATGCATTATCTACAGGGCCTTCTCCTAATACCAATGTTGGTTGATCAATGCGTTCTGCAAACCACACGCCATGTGCTGATGCATTGGATCCCACAGATACCGCTCCTACTAATGCTAATGCAAGAATTGCTAACTTACTTTTTTTCATGATGGATACCCTCCTATAAAATATAAAATTACAATACTTACATTGTACATCCTTTGAGAATCACTAGCAATATTTATTTTTAATTATGAATTATTTCTATAATTAACTATTGTTTTTATCTATATATTAACAAAACACATATTCATTAATTACAGGATTAGATGAACAATACTTTCAAAAATACCCAAAATCACTGCAAATACTGGACGAATCACAGCACCTAAGAATCCAAATTGTCCCAATACCAGAATTCCGATAAAGAACCATAGCTGAGCCCCTAATAGTTTTTCTTGCCACTCATAAGGCAAATATTGCAGTAGCACATAAAATCCAATAAAGCCTGGTACTGGTAACATATTAAAGACCCCAAAGCCTATGCACAAGGTCACGATATAGGACATGACCATTTGTAAACCAGTGCTTACTGTGCTGACTTGCATAGCGATGGACATTCCCACATAGGCTAGAAACGCCACTAAGATATTAGCACCTAATCCAGCTAAGGCAATTTGTATCATCGCAGTGCGTGGGTTTTTAAAATGATAGGAAGAAAAGGGAATTGGCTTACTCCACCCTACGCTAGCAATAAGCATCACCAAAATACCTAGTACGTCAATATGAGCAAAGGGATTGATTGTATCTCGCCCCCATTGTCTCGGTGTCGTATCCCCTAGATGGATAGCCATCTTTGCCTGCGCATAGTTAAATATCGAAATTGCGATAGCAATAGCCGGTAGCATCGCAATATAATGAATCATATCTTTCATAATATCTCCTTTTAGAATCAAACCTATTTTTTATTATACACGATAGGCGTCCTCTTCCTCCATAGGTGATGAAAAATTTCCTGCCAGTCATACACACTCCTACCAGTGAGTAGACAACTTGCCCTATTCTATGCATACTGAAAGTAAACTATCTTAACAGCAACGCATACGAGGAGGCCTATTATGAGCAAAGCAAAAAAGTTCATCATTTCGATTCCCTATGAATTACTGTACCAACTCTATGTAACTCAGCACTTAACTACCAAAGCTATCGCAGATCAATTACACTGTAGTCAAAGTACTATTTGCCAACGACTACGAGAGTATGGGATCCCCTTTCACAATAGAACCCCGAATATCCCCAAAGAGGAACTGACTCAACTCTATAAAAGTGGTACATCCATCAAAGCTATAGCTCAGCACTTTCATGTGTCCCCTCGAACCATCTATAGCCGTTTACATGATTGGCACCTAAAAGAACCTCACCCTAGTCCTTCCCTAACAGCACTACCTATCTCCTATATCCTAGAATCCTACGATAGAGGATCTAGTGCCGCCATGATTGGTCGAGAATTACAGGTGGCACCTTCTACGATTATTCATGTCTTACAACGTCATGGTATTCCTCTACGAAATAGTGTGAAACGCATTGACTTACCTATCGATGATATTTGTCAGCTCTATACGCAACACAAACTCTCTACCATCCATATTGGTAAACTATATGACGTCAAAGCCTCTACCATTGCCTCGAGATTACGAGAGCAAGGGATTATATTACGTGGGAATAAAGATCAACTTCCTACATACTCCATTATTTCTGACTATGTACAAGGTACCACGTTGCAACAGTTAGCGAGCACCTATCAGACTAAGTATCATACTATTCGTAATCTATTAATCCGTCATGGGGTCTATCAAAAAGCACGACGTATTCGCGACTTCGCCTATACTATACAGACCTTGCACCAAGAAGAGGCCCTCTCAGTAGCCGAAATTGCCACCCACTATGGTTGCCATACAGAAACGATTCGCCGTATCCTCAAAGATATGCCTCCTAAGGAAAAATCTATCCATTGATATCCTTGCTATGCGTTCCAAAGTAACGTATACTAAAAGTGAATATATCATTTTTTGAAAAGGAGTTCATCATGGAGTATATCTTTGCCCTACTGCCTTACTTTACGATAGGTATCGTAGCAGCGTTTATCTCTCGATTCACGGGAATTACTATTTCTTTCTTATTAGTACCAACCCTATTATATTGGGGAGCCACACCCGTAGAAGTGGTGTCATTTATGTTGACATTTACTTTGTATAACACATTTACCTTAGAAACACAGGATGTACGATTAGATTTTAAAGAGTTAACCTTCTTTCCAGGTTGGAAGTTAGCGATCCCTCTTGTTATCTCTTTTGGATTAAGTCTCGTATCTCCGCACTTATCTATCGGTTTATTTATTTTCTTCTTTATCTTGGAATTAGGTGCAGCCTTATACAAACGCATTCCACAAGCAGAGCGTCCTAGCCTACGACAAATTGGAGTTTCCTCCTTACTTGCAGCTGGTTGGACTATTGTTGGTGTCTTAGCATACCGTCATATTCCTGATACTTGGTACTTCCTATTGGTGGGGATTGCTATGTTGGGCTTAACTTGGTTTGCTTACTATGCAGGGGCTAATCGCTATGCTATGCGTCAATCTTGGACTGCTATTTGGCCATCCTTATCCTTACTATTAGGTGTATTCGGATTGGAAATCTCCTCCTATATTCATGGTGTGAAACGAAATTTCCCATCTCCATTTGATCGTATTGTACCTATGGTCACAGTAATCGGTGCTTTTGCTGGTACCATGGTTCTGTTTGTATTAGAAAACCAATTCTCCTTAGCGTCCTTAATTGCTGCCGTTGGTTGTGCTTTCGGTATCCGCATGTTTGGATACTACGGATTCAGTAAATCTGGAAAATTCTCTTGGTTAATCATCGGACTTACAGTGCTTATCGTGCTTTGCCTATATTTGGTAAGTCCTACACCAGTGGGTATGGATACTGGTAACGCTTTATTGCAAGCACCTATTGCAGAATAATCTATAGCTAGCTATAAAGGGAAGTACAGCAAATTAGTTCCCAATACAAAAAGAGGAAAGTTGATCAAAATGTATCAACTTTCCTCTTTTTTATAAGTCTATCCCTGCGGAAAAGCCCCCACAAACTCCCAGACACTCATATCTGGCAAATGGCTTTCTATGTACATAGTTTGCAATGTATCCATACACCATGGTATAGTCACATTCTTCTTCACATACATATAATTATGACCATCTTTGGATAAGGCAATTTCTAAATTTAATTGATCCGGGTGATCTTCATCCATAATGGCTTGGACAAAATGGCAGTTTTCTTTTGGTGTGTCCCAAAACAAACTAAAGAACACGCGTTCATCTGCCACAATCTGATGTAGTACTGCTTCTACATCGTTCCAAGTACCTTGTTCATAGGTTTCTTCATCCGTTACTAAGCGAAACATTAGGCTTCTCCTTGTTCAATGCGGATTACATCGCCAATACGGTTACATAATTCATCCAATTGGTCTTGGTCTGGACCTTCTGCCATAACACGAATCAATGGCTCTGTACCAGATGGACGCACCAAAATACGGCCATTGCCTCCCAATTCACCTTCCGCTTCACGGATCACATCTTGGATCGCACTATTCGTTTCCCAACCTGCTTTTGTTAACACTCGTACATTCACCAACAATTGTGGATATTTCGTCATCAAACCAGCTAATTCAGATAAAGATTTTCCTTTTTCTTTCATGATGGATAAGGTTTGTACCGCTGTCAATAAGCCATCGCCAGTACTGTTGTAGTCCAAGAAGATAACATGACCAGACTGTTCACCACCAATAGAGTAGCCGTCAGCGAGCATTTTTTCTAATACATAACGGTCTCCTACGGCTGTGCTACATGTTTGCATACCCAATTCTTTAGCCGCCTTATGGAATCCGATATTACTCATCACTGTGCCTACAATCATATTATCTTTTAGTTTACCTTGTTCTTTCAAATGTAAACCGCAAAGTAACATAATTTGGTCACCGTCTAAGACTTGGCCTTTTTCATCTACCATTAGACAACGATCTGCATCACCATCATTGGCAATCCCCACCTGAGCACCTTCACGAAGCACTGCCTCTTGTAAGCCTTCTAGATGAGTAGACCCTGCATTGTCGTTAATATTCGTACCAGTTGGTGTTACATTGATAGCAACTACTTCTGCCCCTAATTTACGAAGAATCTTAGGTCCCACATAGGAAGCTGCCCCATGGGCTCCATCATAGACAACTTTCAACCCCGTTAAGGCATCGCTAGTAGATACTACGAAGTTTACATATTCTTCCACCCAGTCTTGATGATAGAAGATTTGACCAATATCACCTTTTGTTGGTCGTGGCAAGCAATCATCTGCGCTAGCTGTACATAATTTTTCAATTTCATCTTCTACGGCATCTGGCAATTTAAATCCATTACCATCAAAGAACTTAATACCATTATCTGGATACGGATTATGGGATGCAGAAATCACAACCCCTGCAGTACAACCTTTTTGGCGAACCAAGTAAGCAATGGCAGGTGTCGGTGCTTCTCCCAAAATAATCACATCACCGCCTACTGCGCAAATACCAGAGGCTAAGGCATTTTCTAGCATACCTCCAGAAATACGTGTATCACGTCCAATTAAGAAGGTTGGACGTTCTACGGATTGACCAAAATATGACGCCGCTGCTCGACCTAAATGATAGGCCAACTCAGGCGTTAAAAATTCATTGACTAAACCTCGTACCCCATCTGTACCGAATAATCTACTCATGATGATCTCCTTTCAAAGGGCCATATGTATTCATAATTAGTATGGCAGTTTCTGCCCCATCTAAAGCGGCACTCATGATGCCTCCTGCATAGCCTGCACCTTCCCCGATAGGATATAATCCCTTCGTGGACTGTGAAAGTCTATGTTCGTCTCGTACTATGCGAAGTGGTGCTGATGTTCGTGTTTCCACCCCAGTCATACACACATGGTCCGCATCAAAGCCTTGTATTCGTCGCCCAAAATATGGCAAGGCCTCCGCTAATGTATTCGTCACATAGTCTGGCAAGCATTGACGAATATCTGCTGGTGTCACACCAGGTTCATAACTGTAAGCCTTCCGATGTACATCATTTGTCTCCGTACGACCTAAGAAATGCCCTACCGTCTGAATTGGCGCATGATAATTACGACCTCCCACGATAAAAGCCTGCTCTTCCCATTTTCGTTGAAAGTCTACCCCAGCTAAAGGATGCTCTCCAAAGTCACGAGGGCCTACAGTAACAACCAATGCACTATTCGCGATCCCACTGTCACGAGCGTATAAACTCATACCATTAGTGACTACACCACCTACTTCAGAGGCACTGGCAACCACTTGTCCTCCTGGGCACATACAGAAACTATAGCAAGAACGATCTCGTTCTTTATCGTGATACACCAAAGAGTACTCTGCTGCTCCTAAGCCAATATCTGCTGGATGCACCCCATACTGTGATGTGTCGATTACATCTTGATCATGCTCAATACGAACACCGATAGCAAAGGATTTCCCTTCTAAATAAACACCTCTGTCATAGAGCATACGATAGGTATCGCGCGCACTGTGACCAACCCCTAACATCACAATATCTGCAGGGATTCGTTCTGTTCCATTAATGACAACACTAGTGACAGCTTGGTCTTGTACTTCAATATCTGTAACCTGTGCACCAAAACGGACTTCTCCGCCCCATGCAATAATCTGCTGACGCATAGCTTTGACCATGTGGCGCAAAATATCTGTCCCTACATGGGGCTTATGTTTATATAAAATTTCTTCAGGAGCTCCAAATTCTACGAAGTACGTAGCAATCTCATGAAGTCTTGGATGGGTTACACGGGTCGTCAATTTGCCATCTGAGAAGGTACCTGCTCCACCTTCACCAAACTGTACATTTGATTCCGGTTTAAACATACCCGTTTTCCAAAATTGTTCTACATCTAACGTTCGTTGGTCCACATCTTGACCTCGTTCTAGCACGATAGGACGATATCCTTCTCGTGCTAAATAGAATGCTGCCAGCATGCCAGCAGGGCCAAAACCAACTACCACAGGACGATGTTGCATAGGTGTCGTACCACGCACAATAGGATCTGGCATTTCAGGCTCCATTAAGGTAATATCTTTGTGCCGACTTAATTTTTTCATCAATTGTTGCTCTTGGTCTACTTCTAAAAACAAAGTATACACAAAAGTAATATGCGGTTTCTTCCTCGCATCCACGGCCCGTCGCACCACATGAATTGCTTTAATATGTCCTTGTAAAGGGCTATATTTTTTTACAAGTAATGTTTCTAACCGCTCTGCCTCTTGCACGGGTATGCGAAAATTAATAATACGTAACATGTTTCTCTCCTACATATGTGGTTCAATTTCTACTTTCACCACAACTCGGTCTGTCGTTGTTGTCACACCTTCTGGCAAGACTAGACTATACCCACCAGTAAAGCTACTAGTAGCACCATGGATAGGGATGTCGATAGTTTTGACCCCGTCAATGCCATTGAGGATAGACTCTTTCCCTACAATCGTCAACTCTTTTGGTTCTACCACCACTCGTTTCACTGTATAGCCATTAGGTACATTACCAACTACATTAGTTTGGACTGGAACCTTTTTTTCCATCCGAATGCGTTCTAGCTCATATTGAATTTGCGCGCCTTTCGGTGTGATTGTCAATCCTTCTACCACATTGCCCGCAGAATCTACTGGTAAAATATCTCCTACTTCTGTAAAGCTTTCACGATGTTTATCTAGGTTAATGCGAATCACTGCATAGGATGCTCTGCTTACCAAATGGGCTGGTCCAGAAATCGTTACCGTCGTAGGCATAACTTTAGAGTCTTTAATGGCAATGTCATTCGGTACCGTTCCCAATGGTTGCGCCTGCACTTGTAACTCTTTTACCATGTATTCATCTACCGTAACGGTTACATTTTCTGGGGTTATGCTATCGATGAAAGTCCCTGTTGGGGCTGTAAAATTGATGGCTACATTTTCCTGTCCTACACGGGCATTCTTCATGTTTACATAAGCTTTCAATACAGATGGGTTAATATCAAAGATCGCATTACGAGGCCCTCGTAAATGAACACGCACTTCGCTAGGTACACCTTCTACCAAATAATTTTGATCCAAATTCTGCACTTGCACTGGTACAGTATATGTCATTTCTATCACAGGGTTTTGGTCCTTCATAACAAATACCCACATACCAATGGCACAAAATAAACAGAATAATTTCATCCCCCAATTATGTTTTAACCCTACTATCCAATGCATCATTTCGATTCACCTCGTTTTATTTTAAGTAAAGAACTGACTGCACTTGGTGTTGGCTCTAATAAAGACAACATAACTGTGCGCAATGTATCTTCTGTAACACCACGATGAATTTGTCCACCTAAGGCATAAGAAATTTGTCCTGTTTCTTCGCTGACCACCACCACTAAGGCATCACTTTCTTCGCTTTGCCCTAAGGCAGACCGGTGTCGTGTGCCTAATTCTTTGCTTACATCTCGGTTTTGACTGACAGGTAATAAACTAGCTGCTGTCTCAATACGACCGTTACGAATAATAACCGCTCCATCATGAAGAGGAGATTTCGGATAAAACAAATTCATCAGTAGTTCACTGGTCACAAGTCCATCGATACGAGTCCCCTGCATGGATAATACATCTAACTTCATGTTTCTTTCAAAGACCATGAGAGCCCCAATTTTACGACGAGACATACTACGGCAAGCAATGACAACTTCTTTCACAATGGATGTGAGCTCTTCTTTAGAAATTTTAGTACGGGATGAAAAAAATCCAGTACCACTGCCCAATTGTTCTAAGAGGCGTCGTAACTCTGGTTGAAATACAATCGGCAGAGCAATCATTAGGACGGCCACACTTTGTTGCATAATCCAGCTGATGGTATGCAACCCCATGAAGTGCGCCACAATATTGATGACCACCAACACGCCTAACCCTTTCAATAAGCCTAAGGCTCTTGTATTTTTAACTAATCGATATAACCAATAAAATAAGGTGGCTACCACTATAATATCTACGATATCTAAGAATCGTAATGTTTCTAATGTAGTTTGTAATTGAAACAGCATAGAATATCTCCTATCCTTTCTAATACAAAATAAGGGTACATGCTCTTGCATGTACCCTTTTATTGTATCCTATATTGGTATTTTTTTCTAGTAAACCTACGATTTATGCACGGTAAGTTTCGATAAGTACGTCCATATTACCGCCGCAAACCATACCTTCTTTGACTGCTACATCATCGTTTAAGTCCACATAGATACGACGAAATGCCTCTTTCTTCTGCAAAGCATCTACAGCACTTAAGCGAATTTCATTTTCTGCACGGCCCCCACCAATGGTACCAAAGATAGAGCCATCAGGATGTACAATCATAGTAGTCCCTGCTTTCCGTGGAGTGGAGCCATGTGTATTTAAAATTGTTGTCACTGCTAATGTGTCTTGCTTATGTTGTTGTAAATACTCAATAAACTCATACTTCATGTGTGTACCTCTTCTTTGATAAAAAACCACCTTGTTTACGATAAGACACCGCCATATATTCTGCTACGATGGATAGTGCTATCTCTTCTGGTGTTTGGGCTCCTAGATCTAAGCCAATAGGGCCATATAACATATCTAACTCTTGCTGTGTCCAACCTTCTTCTTTCAACACTTCAAAAGCATGGAAAATACGTTTTTGGCTGCCCATCACACCCACATAGGTTGGTAACACATGACGCACTTGGTGCAAGCACATGCTATCGAACTCATGAGCTCTAGTGACTACCACAATGCCCGTATAGGCATGAAGATTCAAATTATCCTGTAATGATGTAAAGTCTAAATGCACTCGTTTCACACGAGAATCAAAAAAGTTTTCTTGTAAGTATTCCGCTCGGTCATCCACTACGGTAACGCCACAACCAATGAATAAAAATTGGTCAGCCACACAACGGCTTACGTGACCAGCCCCTAGTATGAGAACTTCTGGATCTTTTTCTACTGGTTGTAGAAAACATTCCATATCTTCAATAGAAAATAATTGTGGTTCTATTCTTTGAGGTACTGTAAAGCCTTCAATAGCATTGCCATACACCACTTCACCAGTATGGCTATACATCACTTTATCGCCTCGTCGCTCCCCAGATAAAATCGTTACAATCAACGATGATTCATCCTTTGCCATACGTTCTTGCGCAATATCAATCAGATTCATGGTACTACTCCTTTATCTGCTCATATTCCCAAGCAGTGATGGCCTCCATCACACCACCGCCGACAGCTAATGCTTTATCTGATATAGTAAAGCAATGGCTCTCTTCACATCGTGCGTCCACATCCGCTAATTTAAAGCCTTTCGTTACTAATATATTAGAGGCTAAAATACCTCGTAAAGTGCCGGTAATTTTTGCATGCACTGGTACATCCTCTACATAGCCTATGATAGAACCCGCCTCTACTTGATCTCCAATATGGCTTTTCGCTACAAATAGACCTTCCGTTGGGGACTTAATCACTCGCTCATGCGTATAGCCTCCCACATTGCCCGGAATTCCCGTATTCGCTAAGGCGGGGCCCTCATAAATGCATCGTCCTAAGGTATGACCACGCATAGTCTCAATAACCACGTGCACATCCTTACCAGCATTGAATCCAGGACCACATCCAATGACTAAGGAAGCATCACTTTTTTGAGTCCCTACATTTCGTTTCGCCAAAATGGCATCTACCACGATAGCTGGTTGTATCGTAGCTAATACAGTTTCATAAGGCTCAGTGACCACAGGAATGGCCTCCCGGCTAGCTAACAATTTTTCTACATCTTGTAAGGCTACATGACGTGAGCGCAAGCGCTCTAAAATCATTTCCCCTCGGTGCACTGCATTTCCATAGGACACTTCTCTACGAATCATGGTAGGAATGGCAATTTCATTAATCACCACAGGATACCCTGCTCGCCATAAACGATACACAGCACCAGATGCTACATCTCCACCGCTACGGATGAGAATCATTGGTTTCATAAGGTCCTCCTTCGCTCACAATACGGTTATAGTCTTCCTTCGTATCAATATCAATACCACTATGCATAGTACGTTGCCTTTCAAGCCATACATATGTAACATGAGGTGCCCCTTCGCCCCTCAAAATGACACGTCCCCCCATATCGCCAGGAATCAAGCGTAACGCATCCGCCCAATATCTCCCAAATACTACGGGATTACCTCGTTCTTGATGCGGTCCATACTGTGGCTGTACAATGGCTTTCTCGTCGCCTATGGCTCTGAAAGCATTACACAAGTCGTCAATGACTTGTCCATCCAATAAAGGTTGGTCGATCACACCACATACAATTGCTTCCAGTCGCTCTTTCTGTGTATGTTCCCATTGCAATAAGGCCTCTACCCCTAATCGGATCGATGTACCCTGTCCCAACTGTGGTTGCTCATTAGGCACAGGAATCCCCTGCACCTTACGCACCATATCTTCCACACCCATACGTGGGTCTATGACCACTGCTAGCGGTTGTATCCTACCATACTTAGACAGAGCAACCTCTAATAAAGTGCATCCTTGATAGGTCAATAATTGCTTGGCGCATCCCATGCGTTTCGATTGTCCAGCCCCTAATAATACACATCCTATTGCCATGTTAGTATCCTTTGTATGCAACAATTTTCACGATATCCATTCGCCAACACCACTTTGTGCAATGAAAGGGATTGCAAGGCTCGTAAAAATGCATCCACCACTGTTGAGTCTACCGTATCACATCCTGTACAGAACACAATTCGTTTCCTCTGAGCATATTGAAAGATACCATTGTCGTGTCCTAATAGTCTTGCTACTCCTTCTGGAGTTATCCTATCCCCTAGTGGAATCCCCATGATAGCCTGTACTTCTTCTATGCGATGTACATAGTCCTCTGTGAGCGGTTTGCCTAAGACCTGCATATTCACTACTGCAATGGTAGTCACCGTGTTAGTCGGTATCACTGGTTCGTGAGGCTTAGGGGCTTTCAACCACTTGGTTTTTGCCCCATCTGCCTCTATGATAATCGACCAATCTGGATGACGCTCTTGTACTCTATCTAGCAACTCTGGATCTAATCCTAGTACCTTATGGCCTGCTACGGATTGAAACCAAGAACCCATCCGTCCTTGTGCCAATTGTTGTTCTATATGAGTTTCCCCAAGTGTTAGGTCATCCCCATAGTAGGGGTTCCAAGGAGCCACTTGTTCAGATCCCATCTTTGTTGTAGTCGTTACCACTACTGGTCGCTCTAGACTGATTGCCACAGCACCTAGTTTAGATACAACAGTTGTTTTACCACCAGCCCCTACGACAGCAAGTATCCCAGGTTCTAGCAAGGACTCCCAGTACTTCCTATCACTCATCTTGACTCTCCTATTGCTTACTCTACTTATTTTCTTGTAACGCCATATACACGCGTTCTGGAATCATTGGCAATGTAGTGACCTCAGCACCTGTAGCATTCAAGATAGCTCCTTGAATAGCTGGACAAGATGTATTAATAACAACTTCCCCTATGGATTTAATTCCATAGGCTCCAGTTGGTTCATAGGATTCCACAAAGTCTACATGAATATTACCAGTATCTAGTCGTGTTGGTAATTTATAATGCATGAAGTTATTCGTTTCTAACACACCGCGAGAAGAATAGCGAATTTCTTCATACAATGCCATACCAATACCTTGCACAACACCGCCTTCTGTTTGTACAGTGGCTAGGTTTCTATTCACAATCGTACCACAATCAACTACAGCATAGTAGTTTTCAGGCGTTACTTTACCCGTTTCAATGTCTACTTTCACCTCTGCAATGCCTACCATGAAAGGAGGTGGAGATGTTTGACTGCCCCAAGTTGCCATACCGCTTAAGTAATGTCCTTTCGGGCCTGACACAAGTTTAGGTGCTAATTCTTTAGTAGTCATTGTTTTAGAACCATCTTCAGTCCACACTTTTTCCCCATCAAAGGAGAGTGTGCTTGGATCCACTTCCATTAGACGACCAAATTCTTGTAAGATTTTTTCTTTCAACTCGTCACAAGCTAGTTTAGTAGCAGTCCCTGTCACATAAGTCGTACTCGATGCATAAGAGCCCGGATCGAATGGTACTACGTCAGTATCTGCTTCATAGACAACCATCATATCCATGGGACAGCCCAAAGTTTCACAAGCAATTTGTGCTAACGCCGTATTGGAACCTTGACCCATATCTGTAGAACCAGTAAATAACATATACGTACCATCATCCAGCATACGTACTTCTACCGAGGCAGAATCAATATTGGCAATCCCCGATCCTTGGAACGCTAAGGCAACCCCCAAACCACCCCTATGGCGGTCATCGATTTTCCATGATTTTGGACGATTGTCCCAGTTAGACATTTCTTTCGCTTTTTGGATGGCTTCTTTCAATAGACCAGATGCCAACACTTCTCCTGGATGGAAGGATTGTGCAGTCTCCCCTACACCAATTAAGTTTTTCAAACGTAGCTCAATTTCGTCCACACCCATTGTATGCGCCAATTTTGTAATAGCACATTCTAGTGGCCACAAGGCTTCTGTAGCGCCATACCCACGGAATGCACCACCTGGCATATGATTTGTGTACACTACATTAGATTCATAACGGATTGCTTTCGTTTTATTATATAGAGGTAAGGATTTATGTTCTCCCGCTGTGAAAGTCGTCAACGCATGGCTACCATGTGCTCCTGCATCGGATACGGCTACCATGTCAATGACTTGGATAATACCATCTTTTGTGGCACCTACACGAACTTTCCAATCCCGTGCATGTCGACTAGTGGAGCAGTTATTCGCTTCATGACGATCGTATACGATATAGGATGGCTTTTTCAATTTCCAGGTCACAAAAGCTGGGAACATTTCTGTACAACCCGTTTGTTTAGATCCGAAACCACCGCCAATACGAGGTTTGATAACACGAATTTGAGCCGCAGAAAGCCCCAAAGCACGAGCCACATGTCTACGAATGTGGAATGGTACTTGCGTAGAACTAGTGATGACAAGACGATTAAATTGGTCTATGGTAGCAAAGGTCCTAAAAGTTTCCATCGCCGATTGTAAGGTGGCTTGGTCAAAGTAAGACTCTTCTACTACATAATCACATTTTGCCAATTCTGCTTCTAAATCACCCACTACATGACTATAGGAACAAGCAATGTTTCGCTTAGGGTCTCCCCCTACTGGGAAGTTATAGTGAAAGTCATCTTCTGCGTGAATGATGCTAGGATGATCGATAGCTGTATGCATATCCAAGACTGGTTCATAGACCTCATATTTTACTTTGATAAGAGGCATAGCTTTCAATGCTGTCCGTTCATCCACAGCCACGACTAAAGCTACTTCATCCCCCACATAGCGAACCACTTGATCTAAAATCAACATATCGTACGCAGATGGTTCTGGATAACTTTGACCAGCTAAGGTAAATCTAGTTTGTGGCACATCTTTATAGGTATAAATAGCTTCCACACCAGGTACTTTTAAAGCGGCTTCAATATTAATATCTACAATTTTAGCAAAGGCATGAGGGCTGCGAAATATCTTAATACATAAGGCATTGGATGGAATAAAATCTTCTGTATAGGCTGCTTTACCACTTAAAATCGTTGTGGAGTCTGTTTTTTTATAACTTTGTCCTAAATGTTTCATAGTGTTTTGCCTCCTAAAAATTTACGAATCCCCCGCATATGAGATTCATAACCTGTACAACGACATAAATTATTGTTTAGGTAAGCTTTAATTTCTTCATCCGTAGCATTTGGATATTTTCGGCTTAAAGCAATGGCACTCATCATCATACCTGTTGTACAGTATCCACATTGATCAGCCCCTTCTTTAGCCAAACAATCCGCCAAATGAGCCGCCTCTTCCGCTACGCCTTCTAGGGTAGTAATCTCGTGACCTACTGCTCTGAAAGTCGGATACGCACAAGACAACATAGGATCTCCATCTACCCATACAGTGCATAGACCGCAATTTGTCGTATCACAACCGCAACGTACACTGTAAAAGCCTAAGTTACGTAATGTTTCCAATAACATTTCATCTGTTTCGATGAGAACTTTTCGTTTCACTCCATTCACTTGTAACATTATTTCCATTGTGCCACCTCTTTTACCAATCGTTTAAACATGTTTTTTGCCATCTCTAAGCGATACTCTGCACCTGCATGTGAGTTACTTTGAAAGGATAATTCCTCTTGAATTAAAGCCACCGCTTCATCCAAAGCGTCTAATCCTTTTTCATTAATAAGCTGGCAAGCTTTCGTCGCTAATGCTGGTTTACCTGGTCGACAACCAATATATACGGAGTAGCCTTGATCATCTAATCGAACAGATCCCGTTAAATAAGGAAAATCTGAAGTCGATTTCCGCAATGCTTCAATCGCTACTGGTACTTCTTGTTTTGGTACAATGATTTCAAGTAATAAATCTCTTGTTCCATACGTTAAGTATTGTTCTATCGGCATACGACCCGCTTCAAACAAACGCACCTCTGCTCGTAATGCTAATAAGGCAGGAATAATATCAGAGAAACCGAATTTCGCTGCTACCGATCCCCCCATGGTAGCCATACTCCGAAATTGGACACCTAAAATATCTTTCACAGCTTTTGGGAGCACTCCTCTACAGAATGTTTTAAATGGTTCATATACCTCTACATCCCGTTGTGTAGCCATGGCACCAATGCGGTATTCCGTTTCGTCCTCCTCAATATAACGGAGACCTAATTCAGACAAGTCAATTACCATAGGCCATTTACGATTTCCCAATCGTGTCCAGCAACCACCTGCTAAGATAGGTGCCATCTTTTGCTTCACCATGAGTGCATGTGCCTCTTCTACTGTTTTAGGCTGTTGCACTTGCATAAACATAAGCATACTTATACCTCCTTACTCCGACATCTCTATACCCTTATTGTACCATGTATATGAAGATTTTGGCATATGAATTATCTCAGATACTAAGCATCCATATATGCATAATCCATATACATCATATGTTACTCGCAATCATTACTATAAAAATAGGCATACACAAACTACTTCGTACTCCAATGAATCTATCATTATGCGAGACTAGTTTATGTATGCCTAATATCAATTTTATATGAGATATAGTTTGCAAGCTGTTCAATTACTTTTATAGATCTCTCTATATCCTTCTCTTTGTTTCTCTACAACCTGCTCTATATCTTCTAAAATATCTTCAGGAATGTCCTCAACAATGCATCGATCCACTTGGAAAATTGCACATGTACCACATGATGAGCTAAGCCAACGTGGAACAGGCTGTAAGTGTACAGCAATCGATGCTTGCTTACAGAATTGTTCAAATTGGATAGCCCCAAAGTGAGAATAAAACGTTGCTACATATTCCATATTATTTTGTGATAGTGAGAATATACTCACCGTTCTCCTCTTTAGATACGATTGTGTATCCTTGAGCTGCTACAAATCGAGTAATATTTTCTACCGCTGTTTTAGAATCAGATTGCACCGTATATTGACTGTCACCTGATGCCATTGCTTTTTGTACCATAATCACTGGTTCTGGACAAGATAGTCCTCTTACATCAATCATACTTACCTCCCGCTTTTTCTATTTACGCATATTTTTAACAGCAATGACTAAGGCAATCACAAAGCCTACACCTACTGCAATTTGGCCCGCCACTGGAACTCCAGTACCAGATGCAGCTAAACCAAAATTATGTGCGAATGCTGCCCCTGCTGCTAAACCTACTACTGTAATCATAGAATCGGAATTACCTTCACCAGATAAAATGAGTTGGCGTAATGGACATCCACCCATTAATGTACAACATAAACCTGCTAAAGCCATACCTAAAAAGTTCCACAATCCATCTGTATGCGCAATTGGTTGTTTCACAAAACCAGGATGGAAGTTGCCAACGGAAATGTTCACTAGGAACGCTGCTACAAGAATCGCAATAAAACCAAGAATTAACTTTGTTTCTTTAAATAAAATGATATCTCTGATACCACCTACCATGCAAAGACGGCTATATTGTGCCAAGCCACCTACTACCAAACCAGCTGCTAAAGAAATCCACAATGGAGCATGAATGGCACCTGGTCCTTTTTCAGTAAAGAAAATGAACGCTGGCGCTGCCACCACAAGACCTAATAGAATCACCTGTGCCGCAGGCATAATATAGGAATCCATTTTAGATACAATATAGGTTCTACCCAAGGAATACCCACGTTTTAGGAATACTGTGCCTACTGCAATACCACCTGTAAATCCTAATAGACCCATGATTGCATTCCAGTCACCACCTGCTAAGCGCAAAATCATACGAAATGGACATCCTAAGAAAATAAGACAGCCAATCATAGTAAAGAACCCTAAGGTAAATCGTGTTGCTGGAGCGGAACCACCTTTAGCCGCTCTCTCTCCACGGAACCAAGATAATAAAAAGGCTCCTAACACTAATCCAATAATTTCTGGCCGAATGTATTGTACTGGTGCTGCTCTATGCAGACCCAAGCCTCCTACAGAATCACGAATGAAACAGGCAATACAAAACCCCATATTTTGTGGGTTTCCTGCTAGCACTAACAAACTAGCAATAGCGCCAATAATTAATCCAGCAATAATAATTCTTTGCTTTTCACTTACTACACTCATAGTACCTCTCCTACTAAACATTACCTTTTCGACTAGTTTACTTTGCTCCCTACAAATTGATATTTTGCACGCATTACTTTATACTAAATATAATATACATATTAAAAGGAGTTATAATTATGAAGTCTATCTATGCAGATAATAGCAGTACCTCTTTCCCGAAAGCGCCAACTGTAGCGCAAGCTATGTATGATTACATTTCCTATAATGGAGCTTCTGTTCATCGCTCCTCTAACGAAGATGCGTACCAAGTGGAACGTTTGATCCTAGAAACACGCCAACAGTTACAACAACTATTAGGTGGACCTAGTCCAAAATACGTTATCTTTACTCCCAATGTGACCACTAGTCTAAATATGGTCTTACAAGGTCTTTTCTCCGCCGGTGATCACCTCCTAATTTCCAGCTTAGAGCATAACGCAGTGATGCGCCCACTCCATCAATTATCTATGAAAGGTGTATCTTACTCCACCATTCCAAGCACACCTCAAGGTGAAATGATTACCTCTACCTTAGAATCACTTCTCTTGCCTACTACAAAGGCCATTCTAGTAACTCATGTCTCTAATGTATGTGGTACCATTCAACCCATTGCCGAAATTGGTGCATTTTGTAAAGAACATAATCTATTGTGTATCGTAGATGCTGCCCAATCTGCTGGTATCTTACCTATCCACATGAAAGAGATGAACATTGACATCCTGTGCTTTACCGGTCATAAAGGATTATTAGGCCCCCAAGGGATTGGTGGATTTCTCCTTACAAAAGATGTAGCCCATCAAATACAGCCCCTACTAAGTGGTGGTACTGGTAGTTTCTCTCACACCTTAGAGATTCCCACTACCTTTCCCGACCGCTTTGAACCTGGTACACCCAACATTCCTGGTATCCTCGGTCTTCATGCTAGTTTGTCCTATCTCAATACAGTAGGCTTCGATAGCATTTACCAACACGAATTATCTTTGACCAAACAATTTCTATGTGGATTACAAGAACTTCCGAAGTATACCATTCATGGTATGCCCAATATCCATAATCGGACAGCCGTGATTTCTATTTCTCCTACTCATTGTGATCCAGCAGAACTGGCACACAGTTTAGAACAGACCTATCATATTATTACTAGAGTTGGGTTGCACTGTGCTCCTACAGCTCATCAAGTACTGGGCACCTATCCTAGAGGCACTGTTCGCTTTTCCTTTGGTTATCACAATACATCTGATGAGGTAGATACTATATTAAATAGCTTGGATCTATTACAACACAAACACCTCTTATAGCTAGAATATTACACATTAAAAATAAAGTAAGCACCAATTATACATATAATTGGTGCTTACCTATTTTCGTGCTACTTTCTATATAAAGAAAGCACTTATATATGTAACCTAACTCTAACTATATACAATATTGTGATTAAATGGATCTATTTCTGCGAACCTTACGTTCTGCTTTCCATTTATCTAATCGAGCAATCGCTTTTTCACGACGTGTTGCTTGCGCCACATGCGTTTCATTGCCATAGCCATTCAACAATACATTAAGAGCCACTGCCATCAAGCTACCAAATGTAATACCACTGTGAAGAACAATTTTTAGCCATTCAGGGAAATGATCATAGAATGTTGGAACTGCCAAAGGAATCATACTCACGCCAATACTGATTGCTACAATCATAAGGTTGTAAGTGCCATCAAATTGTACTTTAGACAAAGAACGAATGCCACTAGCGATAATCATACCAAACATAGCGACACCAGCACCACCTAATACAGGATTAGGAATACTTGCTACAACAGCCGCCATTTTAGGGAATAAGCCTAATAACACTAAGATAACTCCAGATGCTGCCACTACGAAACGACTTTTTACATTGGTTACTGCTACAAGGCCAACATTTTGTGCGAATGCTGTATGTGGGAAACTATTTAAGAATCCACCAATCATAGTTGCAAAGCCGTCTGCTCGTAAACAAGCTGCTAATTCTTTCTTACCGATTGGTTTTTCTACAATTTCGCCGATAGCAATACAGTCACCAGTTGTTTCTGTCATAACAACTAACATAACAATGACCATAGAAATTATGGATGAAAATTCAAAAGTTGGCCAGCCAAAAGCAAGTGGTGTAACTACTGCAAACCATTCAGCTTCACCAACGGCTCCTAAATGGGCTACGCCAAGAGCCATGGACACTAATGTTCCTACTACTAACCCTACTAATACGGCTACATTACTCCAGAAGCCTTTACCAAATCGATATACAGCTACCACGATAACTAATGTTAAGATAGCTAGAAATAAATTGACAGGGTTCGCAAAATCAGGAGAACTAGGATTACCTCCCCCTACCCAACGAACGGATACTGGCATCAAGGTAATACCGATAATTGTAATAATGGTACCTGTTACTACAGGTGGAAAAAAGCGGATTAAACGACTAAATAAATGGGAAATCAAGAATGTAACTATCCCTGCTACAATAACAGCCCCATAAATACTTGTCATCCCATGTTCCTGACCAATTAAAATCATAGGGGATACTGCGGCAAATGTAATCCCTTGAATCAAAGGAATTTTTGCGCCGATTTTCCAAAACCCTAATGTTTGAATCAATGTAGCGATCCCACAAGTAAATAAGTCTGCATTAATTAATTGAATCAATTGTGCTCCTGATAAGTGCATAGCTTGAGCTATAATAATTGGAACCGCTACAGCTCCTGCATACATTGCCAACACGTGTTGTAAACCGTAAGCAAACAATTTAGGAATTGGTAGCATTCCATCTACATGATTAACACCCTGAATTTGATGTGCCATATGAATCACCTCATATTACTTAATAGAATATACTAGTCCTATGCTTATATCATGTTTTGAATTTTTTACATCATCTGATGTAGTAGCAAGCACTTCCGCACTTGCTACAACATCGAACTTCATAGACTTAGCACACTCTCTCCCTTACTGATTATTTTCGATATCCAGTTTTCTCAAGTGGTAAAGAACAACGTTCCATACCGTCCAAACGATTGTATGCATTTGCAATAGCTGGAGCAATTGGAATACTACTGATTTCCCCAATACCTTTCGCACCATATGCATATTGATCTGGCGTACCTTTTTCTATGAATGTACATTTGATTTCTGGGCGTTGTGTAGCTCTTAACAAGCCTAATGTGCCATATTTTGTAACTACCTTACCTTCATTGTATTTGAAGTCTTCTGTTACACCATAGCCCATCCCCATGATTGTGCCACCTTCAACTTGGCCTTCACAAGATTGAGGGTTCACCACTCGTCCTACATCATAGGCCACATGAATTTCACTTACCTTGTTATCATCTCCAATCGTAGCTACGCAAGCTCCATACCCATAAGCCACATGGCTCTTAGGATGTTTTTTATCCGAATCGAATGGATCCGTAACCCCTAGGAACTCTTCGTATATTTCTTTACCTTCAAGATCTGCTAACGTTTGAGTTTTCAATAATTCTGCTAATTTTTCAGCAGCTCTACGTGTTGCTTCCCCTGTAAATACCGTTTGTCGAGATGCTGTAGTGGTACCAGAGTTTGGTGTCCGTTCTGTATCTGGTGCTTCTACTACAATTTGTTCTGGTGAAAGTTTCGTAGCTTCTACCACAATTTGTGCCGCTACTGTACCTACACCTTGACCAATACATGCTGCGGATGTACGAATACGAACTTTACCGTCACGAACCTCTAGGATAACGCGTCCTGTATCTGGCAAACCTACACCAACACCACTATTTTTCATACAAATAGCAAGCCCTGTACGATCACTGGCATAATACGAATCTTTAACGGCTTCCAAACATTCTACAATACCTGTATCTGGAGTACATAATTGTCCATTTGGTAAGTAATCACCAGGTCGTACTGCGTTTTTATAGCGGAATTCCCAAGGATCCATACCTACTTCTTTAGCTAGTAAATCAATGTTCACTTCTTGCCCAAAAATCGTTTGTGTTACACCAAACCCACGGAATGCACCGCCAGGTACTGTATTCGTATATACACAAATACCATCCATAGAGAAGTTTTCAAAATTATATGGACCGCTAGAGTGTGTACCTGCCCGTTGCAATACCGGGCCACCTAAGGATGCATAAGCTCCGCAATTGGAAACAATTTTTACTTTTGTGGCTACTAATTTACCTTCTGCATCACAAGCGGTAGTAATATCCATTTCCATGGCATGGCGTTTTGTATGTACTTCTAAACTTTCTTGTCGAGTTAACTGTACTTTCGTTGGAAGTCCCGTTTTCCAAGCTACAAGTGCTGCATGATGTTGCACACTCATATCTTCTTTACCACCAAAGCCACCACCTACTAGCATGCTGTGGACTTTTACTTTGGACACATCCAACTCCAACATACGAGCCACTTCACGTTGATCATCATATATACTTTGACTGCCTGTATAGAGTTGAACTCCGTCTTCAGTTTTCACTGCAATAGCACATTCTGGTTCCATAAATGCATGGTCCGTTTGTGGTGTAGAATAATGACGAGTAACTACATGCGCCGCATTGGCAATTGCTTCATCTGCATTACCACGACTTAATGATTGATGAGACAAAATATTACCATTCGGATGTAATTGAGGCGCCCCTTCTGCTAAAGCCTCTTCTGGAGTGACTACAGGTGTCAATTCTGTATAGTCTACAGTCACTAGATTACATACTTCTTGTAAATATTTTTTTTCTTTTACTGCAACTACTGCAATGGCATCGCCTACATAGCGAGTGATATCCCCTTCTGCAATCATTACGTCCCAATCTGGAACAATATGACCTGTTTTATTAAAAGGTACATCTTTCGCTGTTAGTACTGTCACACATTGAGGATGTGCCAAAGCTTCTTCAATATGAATTGCATCTACACGAGCCCTTGGATATTTAGAGCGAACAGCTTTGGCATAAATCATGCCATCCACTACCATATCATCTACATATAAACCTGTACCCAATGCTTTCTCCATCGCATCAACACGATGCAACCGAGATCCTACCGTACCGTCTGCATCATTTTTAGGAACAGGTACATTCTCTTTAAACATACGAGCTGCTAATAAAATAGCATCTTCAATTTTTACATATCCTGTACAACGACAAATATTGCCCAATAAAGCTTTTTGAACATCTGCTCTTGTAGGCTCTAGTGTAGTATCTAATAATGCCTTTGCACTAATAATCATACCTGGAATACAGAAACCACATTGTACAGCTCCACATTCTGCAAAAGCATATACATATACTTCTTTTTCACGCTCTGTAAGGCCTTCAATCGTAATAATTGATTTGCCTTCCATTTGCGAAACTTTACCTATACAAGCTTTTACCTTCTTCCCATCAATGAGAATCGTACAAGCCCCACAAGCACCTGCACTACAACCGTCCTTTGTTCCGGTTAAGCGTAGGTCATCGCGAAGATAATCCATTAGTCGCTTATCTTCTTCCACCTCACGCCAAACACCGTTAACTTGAAATCGGTACATACAGAGACCTCCCTCCGATTATTGTTGGAATTCCCCTTTATAGGCTTCCACTAATTTTCTATCTTGCACCACATGGTGCCCACGTAAAAACACATCATCTATTCGACCATGCACAGTCATTCCCTCATAAGGTGTATAATCTGACCGACTATGAGTTTTATCCGAAGTCATACATTCTGTTACATCCGGTGAAAGTATGACGATATCCGCATCACTTCCTACCTGTAACGTTCCTTTTTTTGGATATAATCCGTATAACTTAGCTGGTGTTTCGCTAGTTAATTTCATATATTCTACAGGATCGATTCGTCCACTATGAACAAACATATCCCACATTAAAATCATCCGCTCTTCTACACCTGGCAATCCACCTGGTGTTTTTGTAAAGTCACCAAGACCCTGCGCTTTTTGCGCTAATGTATAATTGCAATGATCCGTACATAATGTTTGGAAAACTCCGCGCTCTACTGCCGCTTGCAGAATCTCCACATCTCTTTGTTTTCTAAGAGGTGGACTTAAGATATATCGCAATCCTTTTCCATCCGGCTGATTATACAATTCATCTGTCAATAATAAGTATTGAGGGCAGGTTTCACAGGTTACTTTTGCCCCATTTTTTCTGCGTTCCTCAATCACATCTAATCCTGCTGCAGAACTCACATGTACAATATGTACTGGATAATCTGCTAATTCCCCTAGTCGAATGAAACGATGCATTGCTTCTGCTTCTATGGTATCTGGTTTTGAAAGTGGATGATACTTTGCTTCCGTATCTCCTTCCGCTCTCATTTCCTGTACCTTAGCTGCAATCATCGCTCCATTCTCACAGTGGGCTGCCACCAACGCACCGGTTGGGGCAATTGCTTTGATTGCTTCGTAAATTGACCGATCATCAATACTAAAGCTATAGGCCATATATACTTTGAAGGATGCGACGCCTTCTTCTACGACCTTAGGAATTTCTTCTGCTACTTGCTCATTCATATTCAAAATTTCCATATGAAATTTATAATCACAAGAGCAACGTCCTTCCGCCCGTTTCTTATCGCGTCGCAAACCTTCTAACAAAGATTCTTCAAAAGGCGATGCAAAATTGATAATCGTCGTGGTTCCCCCCATAATAGCAGCCTTTGTACCACTGTCAAAATCATCTGCCGTAGTGGCAAATGCATTGGTCATTTCAAAATGGGTATGTGTATCGATTCCCCCAGGCAATACATAACGCCCTTTTGCATCGATTCGTACATCTCCCGGTTTCGCCTCAATATGAGGGGCAACCGCTACAATCTTATCATTTTCAATTGCTATCGTCCCTTGCATGACTCCCGTTGGGAGTACAAGATATCCTTGTTCAATGAGTATCATAGATATAATATGGAAGTTCTTTAATGAACGCTTCCACTACTCCTTTCAACACCTCTGGTAAGGCATCAATCGCTGTGCGACCTGTAGCGCCTTGGAAGCGATATCCGCATTCTTTACCTTGAATATAAAAGCCATCATTATCGCTTGCTAATAAGCGTTCTTCATCGATGAAGTATGTCAATTTATCTTTATATGGGAAGCATGGTTGTACGCAATGACAAGCACAGTTACCACATTCATTACAAGACTCATCAATGTGAATGATCAATTTTTTACCGTCTACAGTAATGCATTCATTCGTTCTATTTGGACAAACACGTACGCAAGTACCACATACAACACGGCATTCATGATTTTTATCATGAGCTGTTGGGAAACCTGGTTGCTCTTCGCGTTTTTTCTTAGCAGCTGCAGATTTTTTGTATGTTGGAGCTGTTCCCATTGCTTCCGCAAAAGATTTGATTTCTGTTGGTTTAATTACCTTAGCAGTATCGTAATCTTCTGCTTCTACTAATTTAGCTAAGTTATCCAATTGGTTATAACCTAAACCTTGTAATAAGGTTGTACATACTGTGATTGGCCAAATACCTGTGCGGAATAAAGCTGCAATATTTTTCGCATCTGCACCACCGCTATAAGACATTGGTAAGCGTTCGCCAAATGTTTCACTCAATAATTGAGCTACACCGATGGATAATGGTAATAAGGATTTACCAGACATATACATTTGCTCACCTGGTAATTCTTTTTCGTGAATCGAAACAGGGAATGTATTTGTCAGTTTCACACCGAATACTAAACCTTCTCCTTCTGCAATCGTCAACAATCGTTCAATCATTGGCACTGCTTCTTTAAAAGATAAGTCTACTTCAAATTGATGTGCATCAAAATCAATATATCCAAATTCTGCTTGATTTAATAATTCTCTTACACGATCATAGCCTAATAATGTTGGATTACATTTTAGATATAAATTTAGATGTTTTTCTTTCATTAGGTATGTACAAATCGATTCAATTTCGCCTGCAGGACAGCCGTGCATTGTGGATAATGTAATACCTTGGCAAATGTTGTCATCAATATTGCGAATGTACTCTTCTGTTACATTTTTAAATTGATGTACATTAGCTAATGCCCATTCTTCGCATTCTTTCCAAACTGGTTTGGTACGTGCTGCACGTAAACATTCCATATAGGAATCTACATCTTCACTTTTAATGCCCGCTAAGTTGTAGCCAACACTCATAATAAAGATGAATCCATCTGGATCGCCGATGCCCCATTCTTTACTAATTAATTTAATAGCAAACCATGCTTTAATGTATTCATCAGCAGCCGCATGGCAATGGTACTCAGAGGACCATTCCACATTGTATGCTTCATCCTTTGAATAAATACATGGTCTTGGGATGCCCAATTCTTCACCGAACATAATTTGTACTGTTTTTAATTCTAAAAATCGGGAACCGCCAACATAGGCTGCTACTAAGTTTTGAGCTAATTGAGTATGTGGACCTGCTGCAGGGCCTAATGGATTTTCTAGGTTACGACCAAATAAGGATAACCGTTGATCCGTACCTGTTGTGTGCATGCGCTCCACATTATATACTCGATTGTGGGTAGCATATTCTGTTAGAATATGGTTCATTAAATGTCCGAAACTTACCGGATACATGATATCGCTCATAGTATTCACTCCTTACTGAAAGTGTATTATGGGACTAATCGTTTCCATAAACGATGGGAAATTTGTCGCACTTCTCGTAGCAATTCTTCTTTATTCATGCCACATAATTGACGATCTAGCATACGTACCTTACCACCAGAAATAGTTGTAATTACATTAAGACCATTTAGGCCAAATAGTAAATGACCATTAATATTATCAGCATGTAAATCTGTTCTAGGAATATAATCTAAAACAATTACATCTGCTTCTGCCCCCGGTGTCAAGGTACCAACTTTTACAGGGAAGAATTTTTCAATCATTGCTGGGTTAGTATTGAATAACATATGTGGAATTTCAGTCCAACCAACATTTGGATGTTGCATGTTATGTTTCACTAAGCAATTTGCTACTTTGTAGGATTCTAACATATCGCTAGTATATCCATCTGTACCAAGACCCACTAGAATACCCGCTTCCATAAGTTTTAATACATTAGGTGCTCCTACAGCATTACCCATATTGCTTTCTGGATTATGAGCCACCATGGTGCCAGTTTCAGCTAATACCTTCACTTCACTATCATCTACATGGATACAATGTCCAGCAATCGTTTTTGGTCCTAGGATGCCATCTTCATGCAAGCGATGCACTGCGCGCATACCATATTTTTCTTGGCTATCTTCTTGATCTGTAGTGCCTTCTGCTACATGGATGTGATATCCCAAATTGTCTACGTTTTGTTCACGAACATAAGCCAATGTGTCTTTGCTCAATGTGAAAGATGCATGTAACCCCATCATAGCTGCGAGTGTTTCAGGGTTTTCTTTTGCTTCTTTACCAAAGCGTACGTTTTCTGCTACAGCTTTTTCCATTTCCTCTTGGCCATTCCGATCACTTACTTCATAGCACAAGCAAGAACGAACGCCGAAGTCTTGAGCAACTTCACTGATAACAGATAAGCTACCTTCTGTTTCCCCATAACTTGCATGATGGTCGAATATGGAAGTCACACCATTTTCGATACATGCCATATAGGTCACAATAGCACTTGCCCACACATCTTCTTTAGCAAGACGTTTATCTAAGTAGAACCACAATCCATCTAAAATTTCTTTAAAATTTGTTGGGTTATTACCAGGGATATATAATCCACGGGCTAAGGCAGAATAAATATGATGATGAGCATTGACAAAACCAGGCATAATCAAGCGTCCGTGAGCGTTCACTCGATATGCTTTTGGATATTGTTTTCGCAATGTTTCGTATGAGTCTACCGCTACAATTTTAGTACCATCCATTAATACCCCACCATCTTCAATAATGGGTTGTAATGGATTACGTGTAACGACAGTTCCTTTTCCTAATAAAATCATAGATAGGCTCCTTTCTATGAAAAACAGTATTCAATGAAATACTACTATTATAATTCGATGTGAGTGCCTGTTTTTCCTTCAATACCTTCTCTAGATTTTTCTAGTTGTGTGATAATTGCTTTTCTACCTGGTTTCGATTTAGCAAATGCCACTGCTGCTTCCATTTTTGGTTTCATAGAACCTGCTGCAAATTCACCATTTTGGATATGTTTTTCTGCTTCTTCTACAGTAATGTGTTCTAACCATTGTTGGTTTTCTTTACCATAGTTAATCGCTGCTTTTTCAATAGCTGTTAAGATAATCAATACATCAGCATCAACTTCTTGTGCTAATAAGCTACTAGTCCAGTCTTTATCGATAACTGCAGAGGCACCTGTTAAGTGATTTCCATTGCGAACTACAGGAATACCGCCACCACCACAAGCGATGACTAATTCATGACCAATTAAACCTTTGATAGCTTGTAATTCAATGATTTCTTTTGGTGCTGGCGATGCTACGACACGGCGATAACCACGACCTGCATCTTCTTTTACCACATAATCATATTGGTTCACTGCATGTACAGCTTCTTCTTTTGTCATGAAATGACCAATTGGTTTTGTAGGATCTAAGAAAGCTGGATCATCTGCATCTACACGAACTTGTGTAACCATTGTAGTAACAGGTAGATCTGTAATACCTCTATTCAACAACTCTTCTCGCAATGCATTTTGTAAATCATATCCGATATATGCTTGGCTCATGGCTACGCATACAGATAACGGGGTATTAGGTTGATCTTTTACTTCTCTAGTCAATGCAGCCATAGCATTATTGATCATACCGATTTGAGGCCCATTACCATGGGTAACGATAACATCACAATCTGCTTCAATTAAATCTACGATTGCTTTCGATGTTTCTTTTACTGCAATCATTTGTTCTGGTAATGTATTACCTAGGGCATTGCCCCCTAAAGCGATAACAACACGTTTTTTCATAGGGTACCTCTCTATGGTGTATATATTCCTAACTACTTTGTAGGGATTAAAATAAGGGACTGCCTGAACAGACAGCCCCTTTGCTCTTAGCGGAGAACTCTTTCTGTTCCCTTTTCTTCTAGCTCTTTCAATAATTCTACTGGATTTTCAAATTTGCTTAATAAAATCATAGCAGCAATTACATATGGTTTATAGCTCGCTTCTTTGTAAAGAGGTACACGATAACGATCAAATACGGATGCGTCAACTTCACCTTCTTCACAGCTTACGCCAGTGATATCAGCTGGTAAGCAATGTAAGTATAATGCTTTACCGTCTTTTGTAAGACTCATCATATCTTCTGTGCAAGCCCAATCTTTATGTTGTGCATTTTGTTCTAATAAACGACCTTCTAATTCTTTAATGCCTGCTGTATCGCCTTTGCCATATAAGTCAGTTCTTTCTTCCATTGCTGCGAAAGGTGCCCAGGATTTAGGGTATACAATATCAGCATCTTTGAAAGCTTCTTTCATGTCGTTTGTACGTTTGAAAGATCCGCCACTAGCTTGTGCTTGTTTTTTAGCAACTTCTTCAACTTCTGGCATTACTTCGTATCCTTCTGGATGCGCTAATACAACTTCCATACCTAAACGAGTGAATAAACCGATAGCACCTTGTGGTACGGAAAGAGGTTTACCATAGGATGGGGAGTATGCCCAAGTCATAGCCACTTTTTTACCTTTTAAGTTTTCAAGTCCACCAAATTCATTGATAAGGTGAGCCGTATCAGCCATCAATTGTGTTGGATGGTCAATATCACATTGTAAGTTTACCAATGTAGGACGTTGTTCTAATACGCCGTCTTTATGGCCTTCTTCTACTGCATCAGCTACTGCATGCATGTATGCATTACCTTTACCGATATACATATCATCACGGATACCGATGATGTCAGCCATGAAGGAGATCATATTCGCTGTTTCACGTACAGTCTCGCCATGAGCGATTTGAGATTTTCCTTCATCTAAGTCTTGTACTTCTAAACCTAATAAGTTACAAGCAGATGCGAAGGAGAAACGAGTACGAGTGGAGTTATCACGGAATAAGGAGATACCAAGGCCACTGTCGAATACTTTTGTAGAGATATTGCGCTCACGCAATGCACGTAATGCATCAGCTACAGCCCAAACAGCTTGTAATTCGTCGTCTGTTTTTTCCCAAGTCAAGAAGAAGTCATTGTTGTACATGTTTTTTGTGTCTAACTTAGCTAATGCGTCTACACATTTTTTGAAATCTGCCATTTTTGCACCTCATTAATAATTTATAGCTTTATAAAATGTAAACTATTATTTGCAATAGTTTGTAGGTAAGATTGCATATACTGCTGCACATGTTACAAGGTCTTGTTTCCATGTGATTTCGTTAGGAGCATGTGCTTGTGCTTCTGCGCCAGGACCGAAACCGATGCAAGGAATACCATTACGTCCCATGATGGATACGCCATTTGTAGAGAATGTCCATTTATCAGTTAACGGACGAGCTTTACGTTCTGCCAATGTAACTTCTGCACCAATACGTTCTGTACCGTATAAGGAGATGTAAGATTCTTCTAACGCTTTTGTTACTTTATGATCTTTAGGAATTACCCATGTTGGGAAGTAACATTCGATCGGATATGTTAAACCAGTCCAGGATGGACGAGCATATTCATACATAGATACTTTTGCGCCATGTGCTTTCACAGCTGGTAAATCTTCAATTTCTTTTAAGCAGCTTTGCCATGTTTCGCCTGCAGTCATACGACGGTCAAGAGATACTGCGCAAGAGTCTGCTACTGCACAACGACTCGGAGAAGTGTAGAAAATTTGGGAAGTTGTTACTGTACCACGGCCCAAGAAACGAGCTTCTTCATAATGGTCAGGGTTGAATTTTGGATCCAACATTTTTTCCAAGCCTTTAACGCGAGTGCTTTCAGTAGAGTTATTTGCATTTAATGCACGAACATCTTGTAAAATGTCAGCCATTTTGTAGATTGCATTGTCACCACGATCTGGTGCAGAGCCATGGCAAGATACGCCTTCTACATCGATACGAATTTCCATGCGACCACGTTGACCACGATAGATACCGCCATCAGTTGGTTCTGTGGATACTACGAATTCTGGACGAATGCCACGTTCTTTAATAATGTATTCCCAGCACAATCCGTCGCAATCTTCTTCTTGTACTGTACCAACTACTAATACACGGTATTTATCATTCAATAAACCTAAGTCTTTCATGATTTTTGCACCGTATACTGCGGATACGATACCACCTAATTGGTCAGATACGCCACGGCCACCGATTTCAGTATCGCTTTCAAATCCCTCATATGGATCAAAGTTCCAGTTGTCACGGTTACCGATACCTACTGTATCAATATGTCCGTCAAAAGCAATCAATGTTTTACCAGTTCCCATATATCCAAGAATGTTACCCATAGGATCCACTTCTACTTCATCGAATCCTAAGTCTTTCATTTCTTTTTCAATGCGGCGAACGTGTTGTTCTTCTTCTGCACTTTCACCAGGGAATGCGACGATTTCTCTTAAAAATTTTGTCATCGCTGGTCCATAAGCTTCTGCTGCTTTTTTTACTGCTTGTAAATCCATACCTTTTTCCTCCTTAAATACACATATACGTAAAAGTTAAAGTTAACTGTATATGACTACTTGATTATATTAAAATTTTCCTTGCCATACGATTTCTTGATATCGTGTTGGATCTGTATCCCCTTCTGTGGAGAAACAAAGAACTTTGGAATCTTTTGTAAGGCCTAAGTCTTCACGTAAATCTTTATATTCATCCATTGTCATAGCCGCTGCTACTAAACCAAATGGTACGGCACCAGATTCACCAGATGTGATGCTCGCATCACCTTTGATAGGAGCTGCACTCATGCGCATACCTAGGGATGCTACCCAGTCTGGAGCGGATACGAATACGTCCACATGGTTTTTTAAGATGTCCCAAGAGATTGTATTTGGCTCACCGCAAGCTAACCCTGCCATGATTGTTTGTAAATCGCCACCAACAATGCGTAAATCCCCGTCACCTGCTTTAGCACCTTTGTATAAGCAATCTGCCGCAGATGCCTCTACAACAACAATTTTTGGTTTCACAGGAGCATCTTTATAGCGGTTTACTACATAACCAGTAACAGCACCTGCTAAGGAACCAACGCCAGCTTGTACGATAACATGTGTTGGTACATCCACGCCTGCTTTTTCTAGTTGTTCAGTAGCTTCTAATGCCATTGTGCCATAGCCTTGCATAATCCATGCTGGAATTTCTTCATAACCATCCCAAGCTGTATCTTGGATAACAACACCATGATTAACTTTTTTTGATTCTGCTGTGGCTAAGCGTACGCAATCATCGTAGTTCATTTCTTCAATCGTAACTGTTGCACCTTCTGCCGCAATGTTTTGTTTACGAGTTTCTGTAGAACCTTTTGGCATAAATACTACAGATTTTTGGCCCAATTTATTAGCTGCCCAAGCTACACCACGACCGTGATTACCATCTGTAGCCGTGAAGAATGTAGCTTGTCCAAATTCATCGCGTAATTCTTTTGATGTTAATACAGAGTATGGTAACTCAGATACTTCTTTACCTAATTCTTGTGCCACAAACTTAGCAATCGCATAGGATCCCCCCAACACTTTGAAAGCGTTTAATCCAAAGCGATAGGATTCATCTTTGATAAACAATCTGTTCAATCCTAAATGCTCTGCCATACGTGGTAATTCAGTTAATGGTGTTTCTTCATATTGTGGGAAGCTTTTATGAAATTCCCTTACACCTTCACTTGATTTCACACTCATAATATGCGTATTTAGGTCCTCAGACCCAGGCATATTATTTTTCACCCATTGAATCCGTTCCATGTAATTCCTCCTCTTCTTTCACCTGATTTAGGTCATTATATAAAGTAAATTTAGAAACGTTGAAATATTCCGATATTTTATCAGATGCCTTTGAAATCAAAAAAGCGCCCTGGCAATATAAATATCGTATTGCTTCCAGACGCTCATTCTTATTCATTAAATGTGCTGGTCGCCCTACTACTTTTTCAGCTTGAGATAACATATCGCTCAACAAATCGCTAACAGATGTAACAATTCGTTCGCCTTTTGTTTCCCACGCTCGATTACTGGATGTAATAATCCGATCTAACGAGTTTTGCAATGTAATAAAATCAGTAATATCATAGTTGATACACAATAAATACTGTAATTTATCATTATCATCACGTATATACATCGTCGTCGATCGAAGAACCCTTCCATCTTTGGTTCGTGTAAGATAAGCTTGTTTACCCTGACACTGACCATCGTCATTTCGTATCGCATCTAGTACTGCATGCGAGGCGCCATCACCTACATTTCGGTTAGAAATATCCCCGTGCTCAATATACACAATAGAACTCTCTAATGTTTCTATTTGCACGTCGTGAATTAACACTTCACATGAAGCTCCAAATTGTGTCGCAATACCATGCGCAATTACCTTTAATTGTTCTAATTTCATACTTGTCTCCTAACTATTATTTAGGCTTTCTAACAATTTATTAGGTATGCCCTCATTATAGCACCATCAATTCTATAATTCAATACTTTTTCTAAATATTTTTTAGGTTTTCTAATTTTTTGTTAGGTGATAATTTTCACAGCCTAGACATATAAAAAAGATAGAGGTAGGTTGAGTCAACACTTCAACCTACCTCTATACTATATAAGAGTTCTTTATCTTAGTAAGGAACTTCTGTTTTACGTGCTACACCAGTTTTGATAGCTGTTTCAGCTACTGCTTTTGCTACTGCTAATGGAACACGTTTGTCGAATGCATTCGCTACTACGTAGTCTTCTGCTAATTCTTCATCTGTTACAAGAGCTGCTAGCGCCTCAGCGGCTGCCAATTTCATTTCATCATTGATTTCACGTGCTTGTACATCGATGGCACCACGGAAGATACCAGGGAATACGTTAACATTGTTAATTTGGTTCGGCGCATCGCTACGACCTGTACCCATAACACGTACGCCAGCTGCTTTCGCTTCTTCGTACATAACTTCTGGAACTGGGTTAGCCATAGCAAATACGATAGCATCATCCGCTAAGCTTTCCAAAATTTCTTTTGTGAAAGCACCAGCAGCAGATACACCTAACAATACATCAGCACCCTTTGCGATCTCTGCTAAGTTGCCAGTTTTTGTTTCTTGACCCAATGTTTTGATCAACTCAGCTTGTAAAGAATCTAGACGTTTGTAGTCTTTGTTCAATACGCCGGAGCTTACCATTAATGTAATGTCACGAGCGCCTGCTAAGTATAATAGACGAGCAATATTAGCACCCGCTGCACCAGCACCGTTTACAACGATTTTAACTTTGGATAAATCTTTTTTCACAAAGCGAAGGGCTGCTTTTACACCTGCTAAGCAAGCGATCGCTGTACCATGTTGATCATCATGGAATACAGGGATTTCTAACTCTTTTTTCAAACGATTTTCGATTTCGTAGCATTTAGGAGAAGAAATATCTTCTAAGTTAATGCCAGCAAAGTTTTTTTGCACTAATTTTACAGTGTTGATTAACACATCTGGATCTTTTGTATCGATTACCAACGGAATGCAATCTACATTGCCGAAACGTTTGAACAATAGGGATTTACCTTCCATTACTGGAATCGCAGCAGCCGCTCCGATATCACCTAAACCCAATACACGAGTACCGTCGGATACAACGGCTACCATATTAGAACGACATGTTAAGTCGAAGGATTTGTCTTCATCTTCTTTGATATGAAGGCATGGTTCTGCTACACCTGGAGTGTATGCTACCGTTAAATCATGAGCATCTTTTAATTCGTATTTTGTGCCAGTTTGCAAGAAACCTTTTAGTTCCAAGCGTTTTTCAATTGCCTCTTGTTTTACGTCCATGGGAAAACCTCCTAGATTTTCAATGATGGTAAGTTTCTACCGTAGAATATTTCCGCCATCTCTTGTTTGAGTTGTTGGTTAATTTGTTTGCGCTCTTTTAGCGTCAAATCTTCTTCGGTAATACCAAACAAATAATTATTAATGTCGTACTCTTTCAGCATCATTTTGGTATGGAAAATATTTTCTTGATACACATTCACATCGATCATATTGTAAAGATTACGAGTTCTAGAATTGATGTAATTTTGGATGGAGTTCATGCGGTGATCCATGAATAATTTTTTACCATGAATATCACGAGTGAATCCACGCACTCTGTAATCTAAGCTAATGATATCGGAATCAAAGCTATCGATGAGATAGTTTAATGCGTTGAGCGGAGAGATTTGACCACATGTGGACACGTCAATATCTGCACGGAATGTACTAACTCCATTGTCTGGATGGCTTTCAGGGTAGGTATGAACCGTCAAATGAGATTTATCGAGATGCATCACCACATCATCTTTATCTACTTTATCAACAGGTTCTTCCGAAATCAGAATGGTTACGCTTGCCCCTTGTGGATCATAGTCTTGCTTTGCCACATTCAACACATTGGCTCCGATAATATGTGAAACCTCTGTTAAAATATCAGTCAGGCGCTGTGCATTGTAAACTTCGTCAATGTATTCAATATATTGGCGTTTTTCTTCTTCTGTACGCGTATAACAAATATCATAAATATTAAAACTCAAGGTTTTCGTTAAATTGTTAAACCCATAGAGTTTCATTTTATTTGATTTTACAGATGTATCCATAACTTAATATCTGCCTTCCTTATAATACCTACCATTATTATATCGAATTAAATAAATATATTCAAGACTTTCGATATAAAATTTTCATTTTTTTATTAATTACTTAATTATAGTGTGTCGCAATTGCTCCACCAATGCCCGTAGCGCCTTACCTCGATGGCTAATAGCTTGTTTTTGTTCCATAGAAATATTGGCCATCGTCGTTTTTAATTTTGGAATGTAAAAGTATGGATCGTAACCGAATCCACCTTTTCCCATTGGGCTTAACTGAATAAGTCCTTCACAAGTGCCTGTAGCTCGAACACATTGTCCATCCGGTGTAGCCCATACAAGAGCACATTGATAACGTGCTGTTCTATCACTTGGAGTAACATCCACCAATTCCGCCACTAATCGCCGATTATTATCTTCATCACTGCGATGCAGTCCTGCATAGCGCGCAGAATATACACCTGGTGCACCGCCTAAGGCATCTACTTCTAAGCCAGAATCATCTGCCACACAAGGTAAACCACAAGCCTCTGCATAGTATAAAGCCTTCAGTTCTGCATTTTCCATAAAGGTAGTGCCAATTTCTTCTGGTTCGTCAATATCTACAACGTCATCTATCGTACGCACTTCAAAGCCTAATTCTTCAAAGGCTGCGGTAAACTCTCGAATTTTTCCTTTATTCCGTGTGGCTAATACCACTGCTTTCGGTGCATTTTCATGACCCACCATATGTCCAATTTCACCTAATGCTTCACGTTGTACTGCCATTAGTTGTTGTGTACCAGCTTCACCTAAATCTAATAGGCTATTCAACTCATTTCTTGTGAAAGTCCCATGTTCACCTGTTCCTTGCACTTCTACTAATTGGCCTTTACCGGTACAAACCACATTCATATCCACAATGGCTGCACTATCTTCTTCATAGCACAAGTCTAGCATAGGACCATCTTCACCAATTCCCATAGAAATAGCTGCTAAATAGTCCGTTACAGGAAACTTACCATATCCATCGTACATAGAATAGATAGCATCTACTAAAGCCACAAAAGCCCCTGTAATAGAAGCTGTGCGAGTGCCACCATCAGCTTGTAGTACATCACAGTCTACCGTAATCGATACTTCGCCTAAAGCTTCTAAGTCTACAACAGCTCGCAAGGCACGACCAATCAAACGTTGGATTTCCACGGTGCGACCTGTCTGTTTACCTTTTGCTGCCTCTCTAGGTACACGAGTATGTGTAGCTCGTGGTAACAAGGAATATTCTGCTGTCACCCAGCCTGTGCCAGTTCCTTTCAAAAAGCGGGGAACGCGATCCTCAACGCTAGCCGTACAAAGGACTTTTGTATTGCCACATTCAATTAGTACAGATCCCTCTGCATAGGCAGTGTAATGCCTAGTAATTTTCACAGGGCGTATTTCTTTTAAACTACGACCATCAATTCGCATCGTCATTCCTCATTTCCCATTACAATCGGATTATACATACCTCTTATTATACACAATCTCATGGCGGATTGGCAATTTATGTTCGCCTTTGACTGAGGGTCTTTGAGATGTCTGTGAGTAGGCCCCTTATGTATTTAGCAGAATGCGGTGCACTCCCTCAGAAACGGCACTGCGTAATGTTTCTTCGGAAGTACACCGCATTCTTATAAACTGTATTCATTAACTGATTAACAACCGCCTACTCACATTCACTCTACTAGCAATGTCTATGTATCAGTCAAAGGCAATCATCTACTTTGGGTCCGCCTATACGATTGTGTATGATCATCGGTATATGAGGGAAGAACTATACAAAATGACATTGCGCATTTAGTTGCCTGTATTCTATGAGGAAGTAAGTATAAGGCAAGGGTGTTTGTGCACAAAAATGCGACATACCTAGTACAAACTATATAATACGGTTTGTGTCTCGTTATGTCGCATTTGCTTTGCATTATTTGATACCAAAACTCGTAGCATGGGGTTTAGGTACGTTTATAATGTTTGAACCTTAAACTCTCAACATAGAGTTTAGGAACGCTTGTGTTCTTGGGTTTTGTGGATTCCCAAAGACCTGTTCTGGAGTTCCTTCTTCTTGGATTTTTCCGTCTGCCATAAAGATGACTCTATCTGCTACTTCTCTTGCGAATGCCATTTCATGGGTGACGATGATCATGGTCATGTCTTCTTCAGCTAGTTCTTTGATGGTCCGCAATACTTCACTGGTGAACTCTGGGTCCAAGGCGGAGGTAGGTTCATCGAAGAGCATAATTTCTGGTTTCATCGCTAATGCTCTAGCAATAGCGACCCTTTGTTTTTGTCCCCCTGACAAGGTGCTAGGGTATACATCTCGTTTATCCCAAAGGCCTACTTTTTCTAGCAAGGACTGAGCCATAGGTAATATCTCTGCGTCTTTCATTCCTTTCACCATGCGAGGTGCGACCATGATATTTTCTAGCACCGTCATATGTGGAAATAGGTTGAAAGATTGGAATACCATCCCCATTTTCAGTAAAATTTGTTGCTGTTCTTCTTTCCCTGCGTAGACCGCTGCCCCTGTGTTCGCCGGCGTGTCCACTAAGGTCGCCCCATCGACCCTGATAGTCCCTTTTTGTATGGTTTCTAGTTGTCCTAAGCAACGAAGAAAGGTGGATTTGCCCGATCCAGAGGGACCGATGATGGACACCACTTCGCCACGTTCCATGGATAGTGACACGTCTTGCAAGACCGCCACCGAGCCAAAGCTCTTTTCAATATGTAACATGTCTATGAAAGCCATGGTTTCCTCCTAATCTTCGTAAATCGCCATGCGGCGTTCCAAATACTGATATAGTTTCGTCAATACAAAAGTCATAGCCAAATAAAATACACCAGCTACGATGAAAGCTGTAATGTCAAAATCACGTTGTACAATACTGCGTGTAATACGCAAGATATCATTCATAGCTAAGACATACACCAAGGATGTATCTTTCAGCAGTGTAATCGTTTCATTTGCCAATGGTGGCAACACGCGTTTGATGACCTGCGGCAAAATAATCTTGTACATCGTCTGCACATAGGTAAAGCCTAATACCTTCGCTCCTTCATACTGCCCTTTTGGAATGGATTGAATGCCACTGCGGAAAATTTCACATAAGTAGGCAATATAATTCAACACGAAGGACAGCACCGCTGCTGTCATATCAGTCAACTCAAAGCCATCAATCATGAATGGCAAGCCGTAATAGATGAGCAAAATTTGTAACATCAACGGTGTGCCACGCATTACGTATACATAAGCATCCACGATGCTCGTCACCACTCGGTTTGTACTCAATCGGAGCAGTGCCAAGAGCAATCCTCCTGGCACTGACAAGATGATGACAATGAAGAACAAGGACAAGGTCACTTGGAATCCGCCGGCAATAGCCGGAACTATCTGTAACATATACTCCAGTATATCCATGCTTATTTATACTCCTCTTTCGTCAAGATAGATGTGTCGCCAAACCATTTTTGCGCCAATTTGTCAGCCGTACCATCATTCATCACTTCTTGTAATGCAGCATCAACTTTTGCTTTCAACGCTGCATCTTCCTTACGCATACCTACACCTACTTTTTCACTGGCGAAGGAGCCAGTGGCTACGGTGAATACATTGTTACCTTTTTTACCGATTAAATAACGGCCTACCATTTCATCCACCACGACCGCATCAATACGGCCAAGTTCTAAATCCATGAAAGCATTCACATAATCGCCATATTCTTTGATTTCTTTAAAGTTCTTAGATTGTGGATCATTTTTTACCGCTTCCAAACCAGTAGAACCTGATTGAACGCCTACACGTTTGCCATCGAGTTGGGCCTTGTCAGCAATCCCAGAATCAGATTTCACAGCAATAATTTGGTCACCTCGAAGATATGGTTTAGAGAACAAAATATTACGCTCCCGTTCCTTCGTAATGGTCAAGCCATTCCACAATACATCAATGCGTTTAGATTTTAGTTCTGCTTCTTTACTATCCCAGTCGATGGATTTAAATTCTACTTCAGAACCAATACGCTTTGCTACTTCTTTTGCCAAATCAATATCAAAACCTACGAGTTCACCTTTTTCATCTTTGAATCCCATAGGTGGAAAGTTATCATCTAAGCCGATGACAATTTTCTTCGGCACATCTGTGTTCGCCTGCTTCGTAGATGCTCCACAACCTGCTACTAACCCCACAATTACCAATGCACTAGCCGCCGCTAATACCGTTTTAGAACACTTTTGTAACCAATTCATAGTACTTTCTCCTCTCTACAGATATGTAATCTCTATTTCATGATTACATTATACTTTAGTTAATTAAAGTTGTAAAGAGATAAATTACAAAAATTTTATCATGTATTATGAAAGTAATTTATACTGACATCCCCCAACAGCTAACTATCAAAACAAAAGCGATATAGTAAGTTAAGTACTCACCATATCGCTGATTTTCTCTTTACCAATATGTTTTATATCAAGCCATGTGCTTTGCCTATTTCATTTATTTCTTTTAGCGTTAAGTTAGTAATCTTGGCAATCATCTGCATGGATATATTCTCTCGAAGCATTTGAATGACAACTTCAATTTTCGCTTTAGCCTTGCCTAGATTTTCACCTTCTACTAACCCCTCTGCTCTTCCTTCAGCTACGCCTTCTTTCCAATATGTATAATGATCCATTGATAGCATTGAATATTCCTCCCTCCAAGCCTCACAATGTTTTGCTTCATCTACGGCACTTTCAATTTCTCGTAGTAACTCATCCGATGCAGCATGACCATCCACATAATCTAAAAATCGTTGCAGCGGTTTTGAAATATCATCCACTTTACCCTTGGTACTTAAAAACAATTTTGTAGCCCCATCGTTCAACAGAATATCATGTTCTTCCATACAAACATTTTTGAATGTGTACTTATGACGATTTCCAGTAAACACAGGGAATGTACAAATAAAAATAATATACGAATCATTTAATGTCATGTACTTCTGCCCTTTTTGTAAATGATACATATCCAAAATACTTTGGTAAAAGCGTGTACGCTTTACCAGTTCTTCCATATCCTTGCTGGTTTGCATCTCGATATTGAATACAGTTCCTCTGTCGTCATTCACATAGACATCTAAACGAATACTTTTCGTTTCCAAGCTTACATCCAGAGTTTTCTCCTCTTGAATGTAAACGATATCCTTGATAGAAATATCCAGCAACCGTTCCAATACTGCCTTACAAATGGATTTCTTTAGCATGACCTTTTGAAAGATAAAATTGTCCTGAATGGTCAGTTCATCGAATGATTTAATACGCATATAACGCCTCACTTTCATTCTTACCAAAATTATACCACAATTACGTGCTAGGTCGGTAGATACACCTCCAGCATATAGTTTCACTTCTCCTTGAATCGTATCCTTCCTCTAAAATTTCCTAACAGTGAATATTTTCAAAAAAACAAATAAAAAGAACCACCTAGCACCTTGCCAAGTGGTTTTTTATAATCCTATTCAAGTATTTTTATATCGATTCAGTGCCTCTAAGACTTTCATTTTATCTTGATGGCTCAGAAACTGTAAGCTAATGGGCACGATATATATACCGCCCGTTTCTGTTTGCACATACAAGGTTTTCCAGTCCTCTCCAAATCCCATGATGCCTTGATAATGAATAAAGGTCAAATATAAGTCTGGTGCAAAAAAACGTTCAATTCGTTCTTTTACCAATATAGGCGTTCGTTTTAGAATGAGCCCTTCTGTAGCAATATAAATCTCCACATCGTCTTGCTGGTACATGCGAAGTAAGGCGTAGCCAGCAACCATCACGAGGAGGATAAGCCACATATTCATCCCTGACCCTAGTTCTCGATATAGGAGCACACTACGATAGACGCCCCATACTGCAATGGCTGCATATAACAGCTGAAAGCCCCATACCATAACCGTAGAATTATGTATTTCTTCTTGAATCGTTCCACAAGGAAACATGTTCTCTAATTCTTCACGTTTCATAGGTCCTCCAAATATACAGCTTGAAAAATAGTTATGTTTATTTCCTAATACATTAGTTTCTACATAAATATGCAATATCTAGTCTTGTTTATTTTCTAAGCTATAATTGATTCTTAAGATTGGTCTTTTTGACTCCTCTTCTCGTGCTTGCTCTAGCTCTTCTGCTTGCCGCTTCTCATAGGCTTTCGCCTTAGTATCACGATCTGTTAGTTTTTTTACCAGTTCCCAGATTGTCTTGCCGCTATCAGAGTTACTAGACTCAAAGCTATAATCATTGATTCGCCGTCCTACCACAACATTAGATTCTGGTTTATAAAGCAATGAATCTTTCACCATTATCGAGCCACTATTAAAATACAGCACATAATGTACAACTTCTTGACGATCTTCGTTTGTATCAAGTCTAGCTATCCAAGCATCAGCTGTGTCCAATTCTTCATTATAGGAAACTGTATTCACATCAAGTTTTAAGAGTAAACCATCATTAGAAAATACTGTCTGCCAACGTGGATCGTTAAAGTCTTTTCCACTCACTGTATGGAAAAATCCTAGAAACAATACCATTCCTAATACTATGCATTTTTTCATCTTATCCCCCGCATTTTATATCTCCTACAACACGATACCAAAAAGATGTAATGAAACGCCACGAGAGCATCTCATTACATCTTACTATTACTTACGTCGTAGGCCCATAGCTTCTTCTACACGAGCCAATGTTACATTCGCCACAGAGGCTGCTTTTTCAGCACCTTCTGTCAAAATCGTATCTAGCTCTGGACTGTCGATTAATTCTGCATAGCGTTCATGGATCGGTGTCAACGCTCCTACTAATAGGTCTGCAATGTCACCTTTGAAAGTTCCATAGTTTTTACCAGCATACATGCTTTCAATAGCCTCAAAGGAATCTCCTGTTAAAGCATTGTAAATGCCCATCAAATTGGAGATACCTGGCTGTTTTTCTTTGTCGTAGCGCACTACGCCTTCCGAGTCAGTAGCAGCTTTCTTAATCTTCTTCACCACTACATCTGGCGCATCCAACAAGCGGATTGTCGCCCAATTATTATCATCAGACTTACTCATTTTCTTTGTTGGATCTTGTAAGGACATGACACGAGCACCACCTACGGTAGTTTTAATTTCCGGCATAGCAAATACTTCGCCATATTTGAAATTGAAACGTTGTGCCAAGTCACGAGTTAACTCGATATGTTGACGTTGGTCGTCCCCTACCGGCACATAGTTAGTTTGGTATAACAAAATGTCCGCCGCCATCAACGGTGGGTATGTCAACAAACCAGCTGGGATCGTTTCCCCTTGTTTCGCCGATTTATCTTTGTACTGGGTCATACGCTCTAGCTCGCCGATGGAGCTTAGGGTTGTTAAAATCCAACCCAACTGCGCATGGGCAGGTACTTCGGATTGCACGAACAAGGTTACTTTATTAGGGTCTAGGCCCACTGCCAAGTATAACGCAGCAAGGCTTCGCGTATTGTGGATTAAGTCCTTTGGATCTTGTGGCACTGTAATCGCATGTTGGTTCACGATACAGTAAAAACATTCATGGTCATCTTGGAATGTCAAGAAATTGCGAAGAGCCCCAAGGTAATTCCCAATGGTCAACTCACCGCTCGGTTGAATTCCGGAAAAAATAACGGACATAGTATCTCCTATTCTACGGTTACGGATTTCGCTAAGTTTCTTGGTTTATCTACGTCAGCACCGCGTGTGATGGCTGCATAATATGACAACAATTGCAATGGCACAACAGCTAAGATAGGCACTGTGAAAGCGTCAGTTTTTGGCACGAAGATAGTATGGTCAACATATTTCGCCAATTCTTCGTCGCCTTTCATACCCACACCGATGACAATGGCATCACGAGCTTTTACTTCTTTGATGTTGCTCATCATTTTTTCACGCACAGATTCTTGTGTTGCCAAGGCGATCACAGGAATGCCTTCTTCAATCAATGCCAAAGTACCATGTTTCAACTCACCACCTGCATAGGCTTCTGCATGGATATAAGAAATTTCTTTCAATTTCAAAGACCCTTCCATAGCTACGGCATAGTCGATTAAACGGCCTAAGAAGAAGGCATCCTCTTTATAACCATAATGGTTAGCAAAGGCTTTGATTTCGTCCACGTTTTCAAAGATTTCATGAGTCAATGTAGGTAACTCTTGTAAATTTGTCAAAATTTCGTGTTTTACCGCTTCATTGATGCGACCATTTAATTGACCTAAGTACACAGCCAACAATAATAAAGCTACTAATTGTGTGGTGTACGCTTTTGTGGAAGCTACGGCGATTTCAGGACCTGCCCATGTGTAGATAACTTGATCCGCTTCACGAGATACGGCGGAACCCACTACGTTGGTGATACCCAAGGATTTAGCGCCTAAACGTTTTGCTTCTTTCAAAGCAGATAATGTATCGCTTGTTTCACCAGATTGGCTGATGACGATGCATAAGGTATCTTCATCCGTTAATGGTGTACGGTAACGGTATTCAGAAGCGATGTCTACTTCTACTGGAATACGAGCTAATTGCTCAATGTAGTATTTTGCTACTAAACCTGCATGGTACGCTGTACCACAAGCAGTGATTAAGATACGTTTGATACCTTTCACTGTATCTGGTGTCCAGTTCAATTCATCATAGATAACTTCTGTAGCATCTTTATTAATACGGCCGCTCAACGTATCACGAATCGCTTTTGGTTGTTCGTAAATTTCTTTTAACATGAAGTGCTCATAGCCACCTTTTTCAGCCGCTTCTGCATTCCATGTGACATGATAAATGTCTTTTTGCACTGGTTGACCAGCTCGGTCAGTGATTGTCACGCTATCTGGTGTGACGATAACAACTTCGTTGTCGTTGATGATGTATGTTTCACGAGTGCGTTGAATAATGGCTGGGATATCAGAGGCGATGAAGTTTTCACCTTTTCCTAAGCCCACTACCAATGGATTATCTTTTTTCGTAGCAATGATTTTATTTGGCTCATCGGCGCAAACCATTACTAAAGAGTAAGACCCTTCGATGCGTTCTAACATGCGACGAACGGTACTTTCAAAATTGCCATCATACATATCGCTCAATAAGTGAGCCACTACTTCTGTATCTGTTTCAGATGTAAATTCAACACCTTTAGCCAACAATTCTTCTTTCAATGGCATGTAGTTTTCGATGATACCATTGTGTACTACGGCAAATTTGCCATCTGTGCTAGTATGCGGGTGCGCATTCATATCGCTTGGGCGACCATGCGTTGCCCAACGAGTATGACCGATGCCGATATGGCCTTGGTTAGGATCTGCTTTCACTACAGCTTCCAAATTCGCCAAGCGTCCCATTTTCTTTTGTACTTTAATCACATTGTTTTCGCCCACTACGGCAATCCCTGCAGAATCATATCCGCGGTATTCTAATTTCTCCAAACCTTCCAGCATAAAATCTGCTGCATTTTCAAATCCAATATATCCTACGATACCACACATGGTATGTACCTCCTTGATTAATTCATTACTATTGCTTCTGAAAGTAGCCTTTGTGCACCTAGTTACCTCGGTGTTTTGCTCTACTTCTACGACTGAAGCTAGCCGAGAGGCATCCGCTGAATTTCGATACTCCTCTACCTCGTCTACTGTGAAAGCTGTCTCTTTCCAGTACTTGCGCTATTCGCCTTTACGAATTTGGTTCCTCCTTTGCATGTGTTTCGACAGTTCTGTTGACTATGCCTAAGTCTTTAAAAATAGTCATAATCAGTAGTATTATACTTCATATGAGCAACAACTGTAAAGAAGCAAACACATTTACCCTTAACTATCATAAACGGCATATACTATTGCCATAGTCTACACCTGCATAGATGTATCATGAAAACTACAAAGACCCTCTGCTATTGTTATACTATACTGAAAAGTGATTCTACCATTATATAGAGCTACCATAATGTACTATAACAAAATAAAATAGAGAAATGTTGACCAAAACGTATCAACATTTCTCTATTGTTCCATTGTGTTATTATGTTATCTTGCTATTATGCATTTGCCCAGGTAGTCATCACCTCAGTGTTGCAATATAGGTTCACCTATCTCCGTTATATTGTATAAGCACTGAACTTGCGTTCCCATTACACCTCTTCTGCAATCACTCCATCACGACACAACAGTCGGTGGTTTCCTACGGCAGCCGCCTCTTCTTCACTGTGGGTGACCCACAAGCAGGGGATAGCCCATTCAGAAATAATAGCTACCAAATCTTGTTGCAATTGAGCACGTAAATTCACATCTAAGGCCGTGAGCGGTTCGTCTAGGATGAGTAGCACTGGTTTTGAGTATAGTGCTCGTCCTAAGGCAACCCGTTGTTGCTCCCCACCAGATAAGCCTTTCGCTTTTTTCTTCAGATGTGGTGTCAATCGCAAACGTTCCACAATATGATCGAATAACTCAGGAGAACCTTGTTTACTATACCGAATATTCTCCTCTACCGTCATATGGGGAAACACAATATTGCCTTGCGGCATATAGCCAATGTGCCGTTCTTGGGTAGGTATACTCCTTCCCTTTTCAAACCATACCGCATCATCAGCTCTAATTATACCTTCTTTTGGCGTCAACAATCCACATAAGGCTTTCAAAAATGTAGATTTTCCACTTCCAGAAGGGCCCATCAATGTAGTAATACCTTCTTGTAATGTACCTTGGGCTTTCACAACAAAAGTACCTCGTTCTATGACGATATCAAAGGAAATCATAGTACCTCCTTACCGATTCGAGAAGAGGGAACCTTTTGTAAGACTTTGAATGGCCCACACAAGCCCCAACGTTAACACACAAATATAAATCACTAATTCAAATGCACCACTATAATCGCCAAATTCCACGAGCGAATAAATGGCCAGTGGCATCGTCCTTGTCACACCTGGAATATTGCCGGCAATCAATATGGTGGCACCAAATTCACCTAACCCACGAGCAAAACACAGAATGGAACCGCTGAGGATTCCTTTCCATGCCAAAGGCAAGGAAATTGTCCAGAACACCCGAAACTCGGAGGCCCCCAAGGTGCGAGCTACGTCTTCCATATCGCTATCAATGGCAGCTAAGGCTGTTCGCACTGATTGATAAAATAATGGAAAGCTCACCACTGCAGATGCAATAATAGCGCCTATCTTAGAGAATACCACACGAATTCCGTGTGCCTCTAACCAGGCACCAAAAGCATTACCTGGGGAGAATATGATGAGTAACACAAAACCCAATACCACTGGCGGTAATACCAAGGGCAATGTAAAGAAGGAATCGATCAAAGATTTTCCCGGAAAGGCATAGTGTTTCATCACATAATTTAGGCTAAGACCGATAACCATATTGATCAATAAGGCGATGAATGCCACTTCTATGGATAACTGTAAAGCTATCATTTTTTAGTAGGCTCAGCGAAGCCCCATTTAGCCAATACTTCACTCGCTTCTTTACTTGTTAGGAACGCATAGAAATCTTCAGTTAATTTATTTTGGTTCTTTTTCACCACACCGATAGGGTACTCAATAGGTGCATGTAATTTAGCATCCACTGTAGCAGAAATATCTACTTTTTCTTTCAATGCCAATGCATCAGTTTTATATACAAATCCTACATCAGCTGCGCCTTCAGCAATATACGCACCGACAGCTTTTACGTCTTTTGCAAATACGATATTAGGTTCTACTGCATCCCATAAATTCGCTTTTGTTAAAGATTCTTTTGCATATTTACCAGCTGGCACTGTTTCTACTGTACCAATAGCTACCCGTTTTGCATTCGCAATATTGTCCAATGTAACAGCCTCTTTACCTTTTGGTACGATCATGACCAATGTATTTGCTACGAATGGGCGAATATTATCCATTAAACCTTTTTCATTTAATTGATCCATATTCTTTTTGTTCGCAGAAATAAAGATACTGGATGGTGCGCCTTCTTCAATCTGTTGACGTAAAGTACCAGAGCCAGCATAGACCACATTGATTTGCTCAGGTTTTAAGTTATGTTTTTTCACATAGTCTGCTTTTAATTCTTCCATAGCCCCTTGCATACTAGCTGCTGCAGATACGGTAATCGTTTCTGTTGTAGATGGTGCTGTAGACGATGTAGTACCTTGTCCACCGCAGCCAGCCAATGCTAACATACCTGCCATAACTAAACCCATTAACCAATTACGCTTCATAATGATATCCTCCCTTTTAAATAATATACAATTAGAAGCTTACTACATATTCTCATTATACTAGAAAAACAATATTAGGCAAAATGATTTATATTCATGTGGTACAATAGAGATGACAACTATACAACCTAAGGAGGTTATCCACTATGGATTTATTTTTACACATCATTCTTACCAGTATCGTCCCCATCCTATTACTCACACTTATGGGGGTCTTATTAGATCGATGGTTTCACCTCGATTTACGAACACTAAGCAAACTAAACTTTTATTTATTTTTACCAGCCTACATTCTAAAATCCTTTTATGTCACCGATTTAACCCATGAAAGTTTCGAAATTTTTGGCTGCGCTCTCATCATTTTATTTGCTAACTCCGCCCTAGCTGGCATCGTCGCTAAATGGCAAGGTTATAATTTAGGAAAAACAGAAATCGTCCGTAATGCCGTGATGTTCTCGAACATTGGTAACTTAGGAGTAGCCCTAGGAACTTTCGTCTTTGCCAACGAACCGTACATCATTGATGGAGCTACTCCCTATTTACATGATGGGGTCATCGCCATTATCGCTACATTTATTATCCAAACTGTGTTCTGTAATTCTTTAGGATTCTATCAAGCTGGCAAAGGGAAGTTAACAACTGCAGAATCTTTGCGTACCATTCTACATATTCCAATTATTTATTGTGTCCCTATATCCATCATCGCTCATTACTACATTCCTATCGATTTCACGCAAACCATTATATGGGGGCCCTTAGATATTTTCGGTCGCTGTTTTGTAGGCGTTGCTATGCTCACCCTAGGGGTACAGTTAAATCGAACACATTGGAACTTCATCAAAAAAGATGTGATGATTACTTCTTTCTTGCGGTTAATTGCAGGCCCTGTATTAGCACTTATCGTAGTATTGCCTGTGACAATGTATTATACACCATTAAGTGCTATCGCTGCCCAAAGCATCATCATTGCTTACGCAGTTCCATCAGCTGTAAACACCGCCCTCATGGCAGTGGAAATGAACAACAATCCAGAACTGGCTACACAAATTGTATTAGCCACTACAGTTCTTTCTTCTTTTACAATGCCTCTAGCTATATTATTGGCATACTATGTATTCCCCTTATAGCTAACAGATTGGTATGTCAATTCGCTTGATATAGTAAACAGATTAACGTATACAGGTAGTTTCTATGTTTGCTATGTAACTGTATAGCAGACAATAGTCTGAATCAGTACCACTGCACAAAAACTATGCTATACCCTGTTCTGCCATAAAAGCATAAAACTCTAAAAAACTATCTAACAATGTAACAATACATTGCTAGATAGTTTTTTACATGCAAAAAGGGTTGCTCTCGCAACCCTCCTACATGCTCTGCACTTATTGATGTCCTACGTGCTCCAACCCTTGACGGATTAACACGATAACATGATCATCATTCAATCGATACCAAGCTGTTTTTCCTTCTTTTCTAAATGTTACTAGTCTTGCTTGACGCAACACCCGCAACTGATGAGATATAGCTGATTGGCCCATATCCATAGCATCTGCAATTTCAGTCACACACATTTCCTTCTGAAGCAGATGTCTAACAATACGCAACCGCGTTGGATCCCCTAGGACCTTAAATAGTTCAGCTAACAATTGTGTTTCCAACTCTTGTTGATTTGTTTCCATCTTAACCTCGCTATCATATAGTAGTATTCGATCTCTCTAGTTAGAGTTCGGTATTACTATTATATCATCTTTTTCCTGTTCTGTATCACCAATTTTTTCCAAAAGAACTCGAGAATCTTTTTCTTGATCTACGACGCTCTCTGGTGTGGCTAATTCTAAGGGTACACCTTTGGCATACACACCAGTAACTACCCCATATCCATCATGTAATTTCATAGTACCAATCAAAGTACCACGATAATTCGTATAGAATTTTTTATCCACTTTACTAAGGTCTACTTTGACACGATTGAAAGGAATAGCAAACTCCACTACACCATGGTCAAATCGTTTTACATTAGCACGAATGTACTCTTGATCCTTCGGGGTTTCATCTGTGGCTGATACCACTTGTAACACACCGGACTGTTTAGGTGTGACAATAACATATACCTCATGACCTACTTCTGGGGTTTGCTTCCCCTCCCAATTTGCATAAGACCCTAAAAACTCTATCTCTAAGTAATCTGACGGAACCCATCCGATGTGTCGACTTACTTTCACAGGCCATTGGTATTCAGCCCCACCTTGCAGTAAAGTCGTATATCGTTGTTGAATGTAGAATTGACTTAACAAGGCAACGATAGCAGCAAGAGCAAAGAAAATCCATTTTTGATATTTCATCATTCTTCCTCCTTTACCATTGCTGTAGGTTCTACACCGTTTGTTTCCTCTGATACAGCTTGTTCCTCTATGGTTGCCACATCAGCTACTTGTCGACGTGCTTGTCGAACACGTTGATTGACCGTAGCACGTTGTTTCCCTTTACGCCATAAATAAATGGCATTAATACCAAGTACAATGATGCCCAGTACTAAGAACGACACGCCCCGTTCGATGAACGTAAAGCTAGGATCGAAGAAGCGTGCTCCAAACATAGCAATCAAGGTTAATATGCTGCTATTGAGTAAACTCACCTTTTTCACCAATGTGCCACGAATAAAAGTCACTAACGCAGCCACAAAGATATACGCATTAAATAGGATGGATGTCAAAATAGGAGTCGACCCAGAGACAGTGACCACATAACATCCAAAGATTACAAAAGGAATTAAGCCGATAGCACTTTCAATCCGCTTTGCCAACACTAAACGACGCAATACGAGGAAGGCTACCCCAAGGCTTAACAACATGCAACACCATAACCACCATGCCATGGAGCTTTCACCAATGCGAACCCACGTGCTAAGGTATGTCCCTTCCACAATGGTGTACAATAAAGCAATGGCACCTACCCCCTTACAAGGCAACGCTAAGAGGGTAATTTTCTTTTCCAATGTACCTAATCCATACGTGACAGCACCCAGTACACTGATAAAAAATAGATTCATTTGCGGCTCATAGGTGGATAAAGTGAAAAATACTTCTCCAAAAATAGCACCTACAAATGCCCATGATACGGATACTAATAAAGGATCTTTCACCTGTTTATAGTTACCAAAACGACGAATGTAGTATGGAACTGCTACTAGTAAAAGGCCTCCTACGGCAGCTGGCCCTACCCATGCATTTAAAGGATGATTAGAAAAGCTCCATCCCAAGACACCAATGAGGTACAATATCATCCCCAATGCGGAATCAAGAATATAAATGATAGGCAAAGAACAACACAGAATAATGAGCACGTATAGGCCCATATGTTCCCCTGTATAATAAGTATCTGCCACTAATAGGGTAGACGTCGTTAATATCCCCATATAGATGACGGTAATTGCTTCCGCAATCATGCTAGCTGGCTTGGCTTTCCATACACCACCCCCTACAATGGTGATTGCTAGCAGTAGGATGACTAATGCCCAATCAAAGCGTCCATTGGGGGAAAATCCATACCAATACCCAGCAAAGAGCAAAATAATTCCTAGTAAAATGAGCGCAGCGCCCCCTAATATCGTAATCAGCCGCGTCCAAGATGGCCCCTCTTTAGGAATGAACCCATACTTGGCTTGTAACTGCTGACTTTGTTCCTCTGAAATGAGGCCTTCCTCGCGCCATTGCTCAAGTTCTTCATGTAACCAACGTATATGTTGTATATTCATATATCTCTCCATAGAAAAAGGCTTTGCTCAGAGAACAAAGCCTTGTATCCTATTATTTAACAATTAATACTGGACATGTGGAATGACTAGTTACATAACTACTTACACTACCCATAAATAGGCCTTTCAAAGGTCCTAATCCACGGCTCCCCATAACAATTAAGTCTGCATCATATTTTTTAGCCACCGCTAATACAGCAGGTCCTGGAGACCCTACTTCAAAGACGCATTTTACTTTCATATCTGCTGGTACATCTTCTGCTACTTCGCTTAAGATTTTTTTACCAGTTTCTTCCATATCTTCTGCAATTTGTTCCGACACATAACCACCACTGATTGGAGTTTGGTCAAAGTTAGAAATTGCGGATACAATGTTTGCTACGTGCACTAAAATCAATTCCGCATCATTACGTTTTACAATCGCCAATGCATGTTCTAACGCTCTTTTACCATTTTCCGATCCATCTGCAGGAACAATTATTTTTTTATATTCCACCATAGTAAGACCTCCTCCATATTGTCACTGTGCTACTATGTAACTTGTCTATATCACTATAATTCGACATAGACTTGAAAATTCCTTTTCTTTACTCTTATTGTCTCACAAAATCCGAATCTTCGCAAATGAAACTTGCGTCACGATGATATCTTTATGGTGTTCTTTGGCTACGTTACATTCTGAAAGAAATGTGCGGCATACATCAGCCTTTAGATAGGCGATTTAATTATGTAAATTAGCTAAAGAAAGAGCACGGTGTTTTTTTCGTAGAGTGGCGTTCTCTATCTACTGACTAGCAAAGGGAAGAACGTGGCACACCTCTCCACAAACTGATACTCCGTTAGGTTTGCTCCGAGGTATGCCACGTTCTTCTAGGATTAGCATAATTCGGGTAAATGCAAACGCCACTGTATGTGGGATATACCGTGCTCTTTCAGCTTAGCATAAGTTTGGCAAATACAATCGCCTATACACCTATGCTTCTTTCGATATGAGCCGCACTTTTTTTACTACACACTAAAGTAGAAAAAGAACACCTACAAGAGTATATCCTGCCACTGCGTTTCTACGGAGAGGTATGCTATGTTTGCTTTGGACATGCCACGTTCTTTTTGTAATAAATAATTATAGAGCTCAAGAGCCGTAATTAGCATTATCTCAAAATCTTTTTAAATACATTTTCTTTCATGTACATAAGATACGTAAAATTTTTATTCTATACTCAGTTTTATATATGCTATTTTTGTTAGTCCCCTTGAAGTTATACTGAAAGGAGGGTAAAGCGATATATTCTTATTTTAGTCGAATTAATGACAATAAAATAGCTCCAATAATTGGGGATATGGACAATGCCATTAAGGCTGTTTGGTAATTGCCTGTAGCTGTCAATACTGTAGACAAAATGATAGGTGCTGTGAGTGCGCCAATTTGGTTAAATAGATTTACGAACCCCGCTGTAGTTCCTCTCAGTTCTGGTGGTGCCGCCTGGATAATGATAGCATTGGTTAATGGGCTATACATAAATGCGCCCATACCTAATAGGGGTGCTGTAATGTATAACATATCTGGATTGCTTGTATTTGCAAAGATTAGCAAGGCTGGTGAGAACAAAAACATAACGATGGCTGCTAAATAGTTTCGTGGTAAAGAAATTCTGTCTGAAATGAATCCGATAGTCGGTTTGGCAATCACTGCCGCAATACCATAAATGCTCATAATAGCACCAGCAAAGATAGGTGTCACATGTAATTGTTTCACCAAATACAAGTTAGCCCAAGTGGTAACTCCCCAAGTAGTACCTGTTGCGAAAAATCCCATCACTGCTAACAATAAAATGTTGCGGTTCGTTCCTACAAAACGTAAACTTTGTGCTAACGACATGGACTGTTGCTCTGTTCCTTGCGTCTCTTCTGTTTGGCCTTTTCTGAAAGCTTGTACTTCTTTTACTGTGAATAGAGCCAAAAAGAATACAATCAGTGGTAATAAAGCGGTAATCAAAAATGCCATTTGCCATCCGTAGTGGACAGCCACAAATGGTGCATATCCATTGACTACGGTAATCCCAAAGGATGTACAACTCATAAAAATACCTACTGCGGTACCACGTTGTTCTGCACTGAAATGCTCTCCAATGGCTTTCAAACAAGCAGATTGCACAGGGCCTGATACAATACCTAATAAGAAACGCAATACTAAGCCATATTCATAACTTTGGACAGTACTCATAAGCCCCGTTACAATGGCCATAGCCACTAAACTTCCTAGAATGGATTTACGATAGCCAAATCGATCTGCTAATAATCCACCTGGCAATACGGTCAATGCATAACCAAAGTAAAACGCCGTCAAATAGGACGTTCCTTGCTGTGCTGTAAAATGCAATGCTTCATTTACAATTGGCATCAGCGATGACCATGACAAGCGCATGACAAAACTTAATAAAAACGTTAACCACAAAGTCAGCAGTATACCTGTTTGTGTAAGAGTAAACCCTTTTTTCATGTAATACCTCCTATGGAATACCACAAACCTATTTATACAATATAATCTGCATAAAATTATAACATATATCACCTAGTTTCACACCAGTATTCTTTCACTCTACTTTGACTGATTTCATGGTATCATTCTATCATGACCATACAATAGTGCAGACTGATCTCATAGCATCCTATCCTCCAGAATACTTGAACAAAAGCACCTCTAACATAAGCACCACAAGTATGCATCATATTCTGATTGACAAAAGGTCTAGTTCAATGATAGACTATAACTAGTTTTTATATTTGGAGAGGTGTCCGAGTGGTTTAAGGAGCTGGTCTTGAAAACCAGTGACTCCGCAAGGGGCCGTGGGTTCGAATCCCACCCTCTCCGCCACAATAAGCTGTTATCAACATGATAATAGCTTTTTTATTTCCCCCGTAGAATCACGGTTATGCGTAGTAGCCCTGTGGCGTTCCTTACTATCTACATGACATAAACTCAAGAAGAGCACGGTGTGCCCCCCCCTTTAGCACCTACCCGAAAGAGCACCACAGGCTATAAGAGCACGGTATACATCAAAAGTATGTGGCAGTTCATTATTATACCAAAACAACACATATGCAAAAGAACACGATATATTCCGGAGCAAACCTAACCACTGTATCAGTTTGTGGAGGAATATATCGTGTTCTTTCATTGTCTTATATCAGGTATAACTGCCACATACTTCCAGAGAAATACCACTCTCCGTAGCCTGTGCCGTTCTTTCTTAGTGCTAGTCTTTGAGTTCAGAATTTCCAAGTCCTGTTTTACGGAAGATGGCAAAGATAACGCTCAATAAGATGGCTGTTACTGTTGCCAAGCCCATACCTTGCAATACAACTGGACCGATGGCTAATTTAGCGCCGCTCAAACCGATAACTAGTACTACAGAGGTTAAAATTAGATTAGAGGATTTTGTATAATCTACTTTACGTTCTACCAACATACGTAAACCGGAGGCAGCGATGATACCGAATAATAAGATACTTACACCACCCATTACTGGAACTGGGATAGCATGAATTAAAGCTGCTACTTTACCAACGAAGGAGAACAAGATAGCAAGTACTGCGGCACCAGCGATAACGAAGGTACTGAACACACGTGTAATCGCCATAACACCGATATTTTCTCCATATGTTGTATTTGGTGTAGCACCAAATAAACCGGATAACACATTGGATAAGCCATCTGCAAATAAAGAACGGCTCAAACCTGGATCTTTCATTAAATCACGACCAATGATATTGCTTGTAACTACAATATGCCCTACATGTTCCGCAAATACTACGAACAAAGCTGGCATAATCATTAAAATAGCATTGATATTAAATTCTGGCTCATAGAAATGTGGAAGGGCGAACCAAGGTGCATTGGCTACACTTGTGAAGTCTACTACTCCCATAATCGCAGCCGCTACATAGCCAGATACTACGCCAATTAATACTGGAATTACCGCAAAGAACCCACGGAATAATACAGTACCTAGGATAGTCACTGCTAAGGAAAATAAAGATAAGAATAACACTTGTTCATGAGTCATGCCAAATGTTTGCCATTGATCTCCAATGATGCCTGCCATCCCCATTGCTACAGGGGCCACTTCTAAACCGATAACCGCAACAATAGCGCCCATCGCTGCTGGTGGAAATAATACATCAATCCATTTAATACCAATAAATTTAACTAATAAAGCCAATAGCATAAAAGACACACCAAAGGCAATGAAACCACCTTGCGCTGCTCCATAGGTCATACCAGATGCTACTACTGCACCTACAGGTCCAATGAAAGCAAAGCTAGAGCCTAAATAGGAAGGAATCTTTCCTTGACAAATTAATACGTATAAAATAGTGCCAATACCGTTCATGAATAAGGACGTAGCTGGATCAACTTTCAATAAGAATGGTACTAATACTGTAGCCCCGAACATAGCAAATAAATGCTGGAAACTAAGTGGTAATAACTTAGCGAAAGACGGGCGTTCGTGAACATCAATAAAATCTTTCATGGTTCATCTCTTTCTGTGTGAATCACACTTAAAACATTAAGACCTAGGTTGAAACCGATGCCGTGTTTCTTCACCAATAGATGGTAAATGACGGGTCGTTCCAATTTGTTTGCGTGCATATTCATTGCGACGCGCAATATTTAATAATATCCCTATGACAGCAAAATTCGTTACCAATGAGGACCCGCCATAACTAATGAATGGCAAGGGAACCCCTGTTACCGGCACTAAACCTACCACCATAGCAATATTAAAAAATGCTTGAATAGTAATAAAAAATGTAAGTCCTATCGCTAATATTTGGCCTAATACATCTCTAGATTGACGAGCAATGGAAAGGCCATATTTCGTAAACCATAAGAAGAAAAACGCTACCAAGCAAACACCTAAAAAGCCAAATTCTTGAGAGAAAATGGAAAAGGCAAAATCTGTATGAGCTTCTGGTAAATAATTATATTTAGAAATTCCTTGCGTAAATCCTTCTCCCCAGAATCCCCCAATGGACACACTCAATATACTTTGCGTTACTTGGTACCCATTGACAGTCGTATCCGACCATGGATCATAGAAGGCTACTACACGATCCCAACGATACTGTTCATAGCGGACTAAAGGATATGCAATAGCAGCGAGGATGCTAAAGACGATCACCAAATATTTCCAGTCCGATTTTCGATAGCCTACGCAAAACGTCATTAAGGTAGGAAACAATAAAATCAGCACTGCTGTTCCCATATCTGGCTGCTTCATGGTAATCCCCGCATATAGAATGGGTACAAAAAATGCAGATGGCAATAGAAAGTTTGGATGTAATTTGCCCGGAGTCCCTCGAAATCGTTTCCACAGTCTATTGATTTGAAATACAATGAAGGCCCACACTTTCCAAAGCCAGCCCAAACCTTTAGATTTCCCCCATTCATGTGGCTCAAACAAATGCATGATGCCCTGTTCTTTTACTTGTTTATCAATACGGTACGCTGCCCAAAGCATGGCCGCTAACTTGGCAAACTCCGACGGTTGTAGCGTTAACCCTAAAGGCAAACTAATCCAACGTCGTGCTCCATTCGCACCATGTCCAAGAAACGGTATAAAAACGATACCCATGAGGATAAGTACAATCACCAACAATTTACGTTGTACCTTAGGGTCTCCCCATTTACGATAATCAAATCGATAGAAAGCCCACGCCACAAAAACGCCTGCCCCTAAAAACAAAGCTTGCTTCCCTAATAGAAACCAAAATGGTTTCCAGTTGTCTCCCCCATGCAAGGTCGTCGTATAGGTCGCACTATATCCGTTCAAAAAACCTATTAAGATAATTCCGAAGAGAGGTACCAATATACCTTGTCCATCATGCTTGATAATGCTTTTATAAAGGGATCTAATTTGTTGAAATATACCGAGATTTTTGTTAGGTGAACTACTATTCTCCTGCATCTGTCGTATCACTTCCTTTAGCTGGCTTAATCGCCTCTAAGCGGAAAATTGGTTGGCCTTTAGCGCTGAATTTTTCTTCATATTCTGTGCGCACATTTGGCATATCTGTACTATGTAAATCATAACTTACATTTTTTAATGTCCAACCAGAGTTTGTAAACTCCTCTAAGGAGAACATAAATAATCCTTCATTATCTGTTTTAAAATGGATTTCTCCATTCTCTTTCAACAATCGCGCATAGCGATCTAGAAATGTATGATAGGTCAAACGGCGTTTTGCATGCTTCGCCTTTGGCCATGGATCACAGAAGTTGATATAGAAACGGTCTACCTCACCTGGTGCCACCACCTCTTCAATGCCGGCAATATCAAACAAGCTCACTTTACCATTCTCTGCTTTTTGTTCATGCAATTTTTGAGCCGCATAATATAGCACGCCAATTTGCACTTCAAAGCCCACAAAGTTTGCTTCTGGATGGGCTTCACACATGCCAGCAATGAACTTACCTTTTCCCGTTCCTAGCTCCATATATAATGGTTTAGACGGATCTGCAAAACTTTCACGCCATTTTCCCTTGAAAACTTCGTGATTCTCTAGTACAGTATATGTATTATATTCTAGGATTGCATCATCAATCCATGGTTTTCTCCGTAAACGCATACTATCTCCTTTTATAACAATCTTATCCTTACTATTATAGTACATCATCTGTTCTATGTCAGTACTCACTTATAATTTTTTTATTTCCATGAAAGGATTTCTATGAAAGCATTAGTATTATCTAGTGGCGGTGTAGATTCCACCACTTGCTTAGCCATGTCCATCGATGCTCTCGGCACAGACAATGTGAGCGCCCTGTCCATTTGGTACGGGCAAAAGCACAAAAAAGCTATTCAAACCTAATGGAATGAATAGCTTTTATCGTTCTTTCGTCACTTCAATGACCTGACTAGAATTTGCATCAATCGTCACATACATCGTCTCTCCACGCATATCTAATACAACATGGTATAGAGCAACATATCCTTTTGTTTCCAGCTCCCAACGAATTAAGCGAGCTTCACTGCCTAATATAGCAATCGCCACTTGCGTTGCTTCATCAGGATTGATAAGATTACCTAAATCAATGGCAGCAGATTGCACCATTGATTCTTGTGCACTCTCTACAGCAGCATTCAATACCTGTCCTGTAGTAGCATCTATCGTCACGCTATGACCTGCTTCAGAGGAGACTCCCTCTACTTCGTAGCTTTTACGGCCATCTTGCGTTTCAAATGTTATCCCTTTCACTTGTGCTGTTGGATATTGCCTCTTATACAGGTTTACAGCCCCCTTGGCATCGACTAATATGGGTGGCACCCCATCCGTAGACTCCACCTTATCCTGCGAATTAGGTATTACTTTTATTTCAGGTAACGGTACCTTCTTCATCGTAATGGGCTCTGCATCTGGCGATGTGATAGTTGTGGAAATAGTTTCTTTCTCACTACAACATGCATACCATGAAATTGTCCCTACAGAAGCGATAGCACAAATACTTAGGATACTTATGAGTATCTTTCGTTTCATATGGCATCCTTTTTACACACTAAATTATTTCTCCCATAGTATACACTATCATTATGAAAGTAAAATGAACCCTACTTCATACTTTCAGGATATATCGCAATACACCATAACTAATTTCATAGAGCAAAATCATAGGTCCCGCAATCATAGTTTGGGATAACATATCTGGTGTCGGTGAAATAGCTGCACCCACAACAAAGGCCACTAGAATAAACATTTTCCGATATTGTCGTAATCGATCAGATGAAAGAATACCAATCACGCCCAGAGCAATCAATATAAGTGGAAGTTCAAAAGTAATACCAAATGGTAATATAAAGGCAATGACAAAATCGATATACTGACCTATAGAAAACAATGGTTGTAATTCATCTGTACCAAAGCCAATAAAAAATTGTATAGCCATTGGCAGTACTAAATAATATGAGAACAGTACACCTACTATGAATAAGGTAACGGCTGCAGGCACCACCATAAAAGTTACTTTTTTCTCACTTCTTGATAAGGCTGGCACAATGAATGCCCAAATCTGATAAAACCAAATAGGACTCGATAGAATACAGCCTGCTACTAAGGAAATCTTCATATATGTGAAGAACGCTTCTGTTGGTTTTGTATAATACAATGTTCCAGCTGGTGCCACTAAGATTTGAAGAATGTCTTCCACATAATAATACGCCCCCAAAGTGCCGATAATAATCGCTACAATGGCTACTACTAAACGCATGCGAAGTTCATCTAAATGGTCTACTACAGACATAGAAGATGCTTCTTCCATAAGTTTTGTTTCTGTCTCTGTATAGTTGTCCTGTTGTAACAAGGCGTCTTGCTCTGCTTGTTGCTGAGCAAGACGCTTTCTTTGCGCTATCACACTATTCAAGGACGGACGTTTGGCACTCATGTCAAAATCTTTTACTTGAAATTCTTTCATTCTTACACCTTACGGTTCGATAATTTTTCAAGAACAGTTTCTAAAATATCTTTTCCTTTAAAGGATGGTAATTGCTCTAATGCTATCTCTGCTTGTCTGCGATACATCCCTTCAAGAGCTAACGCTTGATCGATACCGCCTTTAGCAATCACATAATCCAACAATTCTTTTGTATCGTTTCCCTCACGAATCTCATCTATCATAGTTGTCAAACGAGAGGTGTTTTCTGGTGTTACGATAGATAATAAGGGATATGTCAAGATACCTTCTTTTACATCCTTACCTACCGGTTTTCCTGTTGTTACCGTTTGCTCACGATAATCCATCACATCATCGGTAATTTGGAAAGCCATGCCTAAGCCATGACCATAGGTGCGCAATAATGAAATATGCTCCTCTGACCATCCACCAAGAATACCACCTAATGCCAAGCAACCTTCAATGAAGTCCGCTGTTTTCTTTTGTGTTTTTAATAGGTATCGGTCTGTACCTTGATCTAATCGGTATACATCTTCCATTTGCATAAATTCGCCTTCTACCAAGGCAGAAATAATTTCAGAAAAAATGGTTAAGCATGGAATGGACCCGATTTCAGCTACAATACCGAACGCTTTGGCAAATAAATAGTCTCCACTGAGGATGGCCACTTTATTGCCTTTCGTACAATGAATAGAAGTTACGCCACGTCGTACCTCTGCTTGGTCTAATACATCATCATGAATGAGTGTAGCCAAATGCAACATCTCAATCGCGGCTGCCATACGAACTCTATCTTCTTGTTTGGAATCTCCACTCAAGGCAATCAACAAACACAATTGCGCCCGTAATCGCTTGCCGCCCCCTGCTGAAAGAGGACGAATGAGGGCATTAAAATCTTCTGCACCAGTTTGTAGAGATTGTTGCAAATATGTTTCTACACACTCTAAATCTTTAGATACGCGCAGTTTCATTTGTGCATCTGTAAGAATACTCATTCCTCTTCCCCCAATAAGACTGCATTAATACGTGCTAATAAACGATCACGACCTGTATGTTTTAAAGAACTATATAAAATAGGTGGATATCCTGTTGGATATCGCTCTTCAATAGTTTTTAGCTGTTTTTGTCGCTCGTTCATTTTTAATTTATCCGCTTTTGTTACCACAATTTGTAAAGGTACCCCATGCGATTGTAACCAATCAAAGGCCTCTTTATCGATAGGCAACTCTGGATGACGCCCATCAATGAGTAAACACAATAGCATCATCCGTTCGCTTTGTAAAATATAATTAGCAATGAAAGAAGACCAAATATTAGTATTGGATCCACCTGTTTTAGCATATCCATACCCTGGTAAATCCACTAAGAACCAATCAAAGCGACGTTCCATATCATCTGGTAAATCTTCCTTTGATTCTATACTAAAGAAGTTAATCGTTTTCGTTTTACCTGGCGTACCACTAACCAATGCCAATCCTCTATGATTACACAAAGAATTAATCAAAGAAGATTTTCCCACATTGGATCGTCCCAAGAAGGCAATTTCTATGGTATCACCTTCTGGGTATTGATCCGCCTTCACCGCAGATGCTATATATTTCGCTGCGATGATGCGTGGACCTGTCGTCTCTTTTCTAGTATACACTGGTTTTGGATGGCGTTTTACAGCTGGTTTCTTCTTCATAGTAATGCCTTTTCTAGTACTTCTTCCATCGTTTTTACAGGAGTGATAATCAACCCTTCTTTTACGATATCTGGTAAGTCTTGAATATCCTTTTTATTGCCTTCTGGAATGAGTACTTCTTTCACTCCGTAACGAAGGGCTGCTAATAATTTTTCTTTCAAACCACCGATTGGCAATACTCTACCACGTAAAGTAATTTCCCCTGTCATAGCAATATCAGAGCGCACCTTTTTGCCCGTCAAAGCAGATACGATAGCCAATGTCATCGTAATCCCTGCAGATGGGCCATCTTTAGGCGTAGCCCCTTCTGGTAAGTGAACGTGAATATCCAGTTCCTTATGGAATTTTTCTGGCAATTTCAATTCCTGTTGACGATGACGAATATAGGACATAGCTGCTTGACCAGATTCTTGCATCACTTTGCCTAGGCTACCAGTCAAACTTAATTTGCCTGTTCCTTGCATTGTCGTCGCTTCACATGGTAAGACAACACCACCTACGGAAGTCCAAGCTAAACCATATACAAGTCCAACTTGCGCTTGTTTTTCACGAGACTCTTCTATAAATTTAGGAATGCCTAGGTAGTCTTCTAAATTCTTCACTGTTACTTTAGGTGCTTTTTCACCTTCCGTAACCACAGCAAATGCTAATTTACGGCAAATTTTAGCAATTGTTTTTTCTAATGTACGAACACCGGCTTCACGAGTGTATTCAGAAATCACACGTTTTAACACTGCATCTGACAGTTTGACACCTTGCTCTTGTAAGCCATGTTTTTCAATTTGTTTTGGCACTAAGTAGCGTTTAGCAATTTCTAATTTTTCTTCTTCTGTATAACTGCTAAGTTCGATAATTTCCATACGATCCAATAATGGTCTAGGAATATTACCTGCTACATTAGCAGTAGTAATCCAAAATACATCAGAGAAATCAAATGGAATTTCAATATAATGGTCACTGAATGTACTATTTTGCTCAGGGTCTAACACTTCTAATAAAGCGGAAGATGGATCCCCTTTATAATCGGATGCTAATTTATCAATTTCATCAAGCAAGAACACAGGGTTACGAGTACCTGCATTTTTAAGTCCTTGAATCATACGACCTGGTAAAGCTCCTACATAGGTACGACGATGACCACGAATTTCAGCTTCATCACGTACACCACCTAAGGATGCACGGATAAATTTACGATTCATAGCTTTGGCAATCGAACTTGCTAAGGATGTTTTACCTACCCCTGGTGGTCCTACTAAACACAAGATAGATCCACCTTGTTTGCCAGATAATTTGCGCACTGCTAAGAATTCTAGAATGCGTTTTTTTATTTTTTCTAAACCATAATGGTCACCATCCAGTACATCGCTAGCTTCTTTCAATTCTAAACGATCATCAGACAAGGTGTTCCAAGGAAGTTGTAATAACCAATCAATATAATTACGCAAAATATTGGATTCTGGCATCATTTGTGGCATACGGCTATAACGAGTAATCTCTTTGTCGATACGTGCATGGATATCTTCAGGTAATTCTAATTTTACCAATTGTTCTCGTAGTTCCTCTGCCTCTTGATCAGGATCCATTTTATCCCCTAGCTCATCATGGATTGCACGAATTTTTTCTCGCAAGAAATATTCCTTTTGCGCTTTTTCCATAGATTGTCGAACTTGGTTATTAATGGAGTTTTCCATGTCCGAAATTTGAAGTTCGGTATTCAAAATACCTACAACCATGTTCAGACGGCGATTAACGGACAGCTCTTCTAAAATACTTTGGCGCACTTTCAGTTGGAGAGGCACGAGAAAGGCTATTTGGTCCGCCCATTCACTAGCATCAGCGCTCCCCAATACATGATCTAAGCCTTCGTCTGTATTCGGTTTGATTACCTCTACCCATTGGGCAAATTTAGATTGCAAAATACGACGGTATGCTTCCTCTTCCATCGGATCTTCATGTATCGATTCTAGAGGGGTTACTGTGGCTTCATAGAATGGTTCTGTAGAAAGAATAGTATCCACATTAACACGGCTTACTCCTTCTACTAAAATACGAACTACGCCTCCTGGTAAACGGAGCATTTGATTTATTTTAACAATTGTCCCAACCTTGCCTAATTCTTCCAAGGTAGGAGTTTCGATACTTTCGTCTTTCTGAGCAGTTACCACTAAATATTGATCTCTATCCATAGCTGCTTTTACAGCTTGCACCGATGTGGTACGACCAATATCTAGTTGTGTCACTACTTTGGGAAATACGACAATTCCACGTAGGGGAACCATCGGTAATGTCATCGGTTTAGTTTCCATTGAACCTCCCAGTACTATATGATAAAAAGAAACCCATTCCGCCTTTGAAATGAGTTTCTTTGCCTTTACTATCTGATTGCTTCAGCGTGGACTCATTTGTTGAGTATTGGCTCTTCTTCGCCACGAACCGCTTTGTCTGTTACAATGCATTCTTTTACATCTTTCATAGATGGTACTTCATACATCACACGTTTCATAACTTTTTCGATAATGGCCCGTAATCCGCGTGCTCCCGTATTGCGTTCTAAGGCTTCTTTCGCAATCTCACGGAGTGCATCTGATTCAAAGACTAATTTTACATCATCTAAAGACAGCATTTTTTCGTATTGCTTAGTCAATGCATTTTTAGGCTCTGTCAAAATTTTAATTAATGCCTCTTCATCAAGTGGGCTGAGCGTAACCATCACTGGCAATCGTCCGATAAATTCAGGAATTAATCCGAATTTTTGTAAGTCTTCTGGCACAACTTCTTTCAAGATAGAGGCTACATCTTTCTCCTCTTTCTTTTGAATATCTGCACCAAAACCTAATGTTTTTTTTGCAGTCCGTTTCGTGATCACTTTTTCCATGCCATCGAAAGCACCGCCGCAAATAAACAAGATATTTGTTGTATCTAAGTGTAACATCTCTTGATTAGGATGTTTCCGTCCCCCTTGTGGTGGCACAGAGGCTACTGTTCCTTCTAGGATTTTCAGTAATGCTTGTTGTACACCTTCGCCAGATACATCGCGAGTAATGGACGGATTTTCTGATTTACGAGCAATTTTATCGATTTCATCAATGTAGATGATACCGCGTTCAGCTAGCTCTATATCATGGTCGGCAGCTTGGATTAGTTTGAGAAGAATGTTTTCTACGTCTTCCCCCACATAGCCTGCCTCTGTCAAACTAGTAGCATCTGCCATGGCAAATGGTACTTGTAACATTTTTGCTAATGTTTGAGCCAATAATGTTTTACCACTACCTGTGGGCCCAATAAACAGTACATTGGACTTTTGTAGTTCCACATCATCGATGACATTATCATGTTGCAAACGTTTGTAATGATTATATACGGCTACAGACAAGGAAACTTTAGCGTCATCTTGACCAATGACATACTGATCAAGATGAGCTTTAATTTCTTTTGGAGTCGGGATATCGTTTAAATCAAACGTTTCCGGTAGTTCTTCAATTTTGTCTTCCTCAATAATATGCTGGCATACATCAATACATTCATTACAAATGAACACATTAGGACCTGCTATCAATCGTTCGACTTCTGTTTCTGCTCTACCGCAAAAATTACAACGTCTTTCTTTATCGTCTTTATTCAAACCCCTGTCTCCTTATTTTTCTGTTGAGGATGGGCGCGTTAACACTTCATCAATCAAACCATATGCTTTTGCCGCTTCTGCAGACATGAAATTATCACGATCTGTATCTTGCGCAATCACTTCTATTGGTTGACCCGTATGATGCGCTAATACCCCATTTAATTCTTCTCGTAACCGTAAAATTTCACGAGCGTGAATTTCAATTTCAGACGCTTGCCCTTGCACACCGCCCAAAGGTTGGTGAATCATAATGCGAGAGTGTGGCAACGCATACCGTTTACCAGGTGCTCCCGCTGTGAGCAACAAGGAACCCATACTAGCCGCTGAACCTACGCATATGGTAGACACATCAGGTTTAATGTACTGCATAGTATCATAAATTGCCATACCTGCAGTTACCACGCCGCCTGGGCTATTAATGTATAGGTGAATGTCTTTATCTGGATCTTCCGATTCTAAGAATAGCAATTGGGCTACGATACTATTAGCTACCGTATCATCAATAGGGCCACTCAATAGAATAATTCGATCTTTTAATAGACGAGAATAAATATCGTAGGATCGCTCACCACGACCAGTTTGCTCTACTACGATTGGCACATACATAGACATCTAACACCTCTTATACATGTACCTGCATTAGCAATTATTCAGCTTTTTCAGCACCTTTAGCATTCTCAATGATGAAACGAGCTGCTTTTTTGCGTGCTACGGAACTTGCTAACATAGATACACGACCTTCTTTTACAATGATATCGTATACTTCTTTAGGATCAGCACCGAATTGTTGGGACATAGCAAAGATTTCATAGTTCATGTCTTCTGGAGTTACTTCAACGCCTTCTGCTTTTGCAATTTCATCTAATACTAAGTCAGCGCGAACGTTTTCAGCAGCTGCCGCTTTATTTTCTTCACGTAATTCTTCAATAGTTTTGTTGGAGAATTTCAAGTAGTCTTCTAATTTTAAACCACGACCTTCAAGATTCATTGCTAATTCTTGAACCATTTGTTCAGCGCGGTCTTCAATCATAATTTCAGGGATATCTACTGTTGCATTTTTAACAGCTAATTCTACTAAACCTGCATTGTACGCATCGATAGCACGACGTGCTGCATCATCTTCCATACGTTTGCGAAGATCGGCTACGAATTCTTCTGCTGTATTGTAAGATGGTTCAGTTTTACCTTGACCTACAGATACGGAACGTACGAATTCATCAGTGATTTCTGGTAATTCTTTACGTTTAATATCATGGATATGACATTCAAATTTTGCTTCTTTACCAGCTAATTCTGCCACGAAGTAATCTTCTGGGAAAGATACAGTAATAGTTACATCTTCGCCAGCTTTGTGACCGATTAATTGTTCTTCGAAGCCTGGAATAAAGCTACCAGATCCGATTTGCAATGGGTAGGATTTGCCTTCACCACCATCAAATGCTTCACCATCGATGAAACCTTTGAAGTCGATTGTAGCAAAGTCATCATTTTGTACAGTTGCATCTTCTGGAGCTGCTACCATTTTAGCTTGTTGGCTACGGATATTGTTCAATTGTTCTTCTACTTGTTCATCAGTGATCGTCGCATCTTGTTTTTCTACTTCTAAACCTTTGTAGTCACCCAAAGTTACTTCTGGTTGTTTTACTACTGTTGCTTTGAAGATTAAATCTTTACCTTCTTCGAATTGTTCACGTTCGATTTCTGGATTGCTAACAGGAACGATTTCGTTTTCACGAAGTGCTTCTGTGTAAGCACGGCCAGCTAATAATTCAAACGCTTCTTCAGCGATAGCTTCTTTACCATAGTTCATTTCCAACACTTTACGAGGTGCTTTACCCTTACGGAAACCTGGAATGTTAACTTGGCCAGCGATGCGTTTTACAGCTTGTGCAAAACCTTTTTTCACGTCTTCCGCTGGAATTTCAATTGTAATAGATACCTTGTGCTGATCAACAGCAGTTACAGTTGCTTTCATGAAACTATTTCCTCCTTAGGGTATACTGCACCCAAATTATAAGTTTTAATATTGCATTCTTAATATTATCATAAAGTTGTCAATAGTGCAATTATTTCCCTATTTACCTTGTTCTTCTGCGATAAGTTTCATGATATCATGACGACTTACCATGCCAATCAAATGATACGCATCATCAACAACTGGCAAATTTTTCAAATGTTTTTCTACCATAGCCCCTACAGTTGCTTCTACCTCTGCATCTGCATAGGCAGTAATTACTTCTGTAGTCATAATTTCTTCTACATGAGTAGCCATCAATTTTCTAAATTGTCCATCGTATTCACCGATGCCACCGTAGTAAATATTAGCACCTAAAATATTGATGTAATGTGGTGCATGAGGCCGAACTTTTTTATACAATAAGTCCCCTTCCGATACAATACCAATTAATTTATTCTCTTCATCTACGACAGCAATGGCCGTTAAATTGTGTTTCACCATCAATTTAGCTACATTCGTAATCTGTTCATCTTTACCAACAGTAATTGGGTATTTGTTCATAATTTCTTGTAATGTCATAGTCGGTTCCTCCTATTTCATATATACATACGCAGCAAAGATAGCTATTACTATTGCTGTTACAACCAAAATAGCTGTTAAACTTTTGCGGTTACCACCATCTCCACCTTCTTCTGTGCCTATGTGGTTGCCTTCTTCATCATAATTATGACGATATTGACCTTCTAAGTCCGCATAATCTGTCACATCTTCCACTTTTGCTTGTTGACGTAATTCTTGTAATCGTTTTCTACGCTCTTCTACGTCATTGGCTACGGAATGAACTTGCACTTTCATCACATCTTCTCGTAACCCTTCAAGACGCGGTACCATTATTTGCAACCGTTCTACCAAAGCCTTATTAATTTCTACGCAGGAACTCAATACAGTTTGATGCAAGAATAAAATTTGCATCGTTTCTTCTTCCGATACACCTAGTGCCCCTTCTACTACTGCTTTCGCAAGTTCCGTTTCTTTCGCAAGCATATCCACCACTGTAGAAATATAATAATCTACACGGTCAAAAATTTTATTCAATTCTACGTTTTGTTCTAATAATTCGTGTTTACGATGGAATAAATAAGCTGGATTACCACCAGAAGTTTCCATTTGTTGAATCATATTCGCCATATCTACATAGGTATCCAATACGGTACAAATTGTACTTGTTACATTCTCATATTCTCGTATACCATCGAGAACCATATGACGACGTTCTTCTAATATGTTAGATATTCCCTTTTCTTCTAATTCGACAAAGAGTGCCTCATATCCTTGTACCAGTGTTTGTATTTCACTTTGAATCGCAAGAATATCTTCTTTCCCCTCTGTTAATTCTGTAGAATAGTGTCTCACAAATTCCGGATCTTCTATGGACAATTCCTGTACATCTGCTGACACATAAGTAATTCCTTTTTCAATTGCACTTGCCATGCATATCTCCTTTCCTACCAATGATATGGTTCATTTCGATTAATCTTACAAGCTCTATATAATTGTTCTACCAGTACAAGGCGCACCATTTGATGGGTGAAAGTCATAGGACTGATGGACAATTTCCAGTTTGCCCGTTGTCGCAGCTCTTCAGACACCCCAAAGGCGCCACCAATGAAGAACACCATCTCGCTATGCCCTTGTACTTCTAATTCACTAATCCGCTTTGCCAAGTCGTCGGAACTCATCTGTTTTCCATATACATCCAAAAGCACCACAAAAGACTGAGGTGTGACGTATTTCAATAACCGTTGCCCTTCATCATAGAGCGCTTTTTGCTTATCTGATGGGCTCGGTTTATCCCCCAATTTACTTTCAGGCAACTCTGTAATCGTCACACCCCCATAAGGTTGTGTTCGCTTTACAAACTCTGCTACCCCTTCTCGTAAATAGGGCTCTTTTAACTTTCCTATACAATAGATAGAAAATTTCATACTATACTATCTCCTACGACGCTTACTGCATTCCCACTTCGGGACCATGTTGGCTACTATACATACCAATGGATACTATTATTTTCCATCGATACCAATGGATGTATATTCCTTTTGATCTCCATGATGTGCAGTAAACCCTTCTTGACCTTGTGTTTTGCACCAAGTTAGCAAGCGCTCTGATAGTTGCTCTACTAAATGGAGCGAATTGTTCTGCTCCGAACGATGGGCAAAAATTACTTCCATACCCTTAGGTCGTCTCAGGGCTGACAACACTTTCATCGCCGTCACATTCGACAAATGACCTACATTCCCTTTCACACGCCGTTTTAAATCTGGCGAGTATGGTCCATATAACAACATATGCTCATCATAGTTGGCTTCCAATACCAATAAATTTGTATCATGCAGATGCGCTAACATCTCCTTTGATACCATGCCTGTATCCGTTATTAACGCCGCTTTTGTCTGCCCTTTATAACAAGTGACCCCAATGGGATCTACCGCATCATGGCTAGTAGAAAATGGTTGTAATACCATATCTCCTATGGTCACTTCCGTCGCCCCTAACGTTTGAAAGCACTCCGCAGATACGCTAAATTTATCCATAAGGCGCCGCGCTGTATTAGGTTTTGTAATAATGGGTAAGCCCATTTGTTTAATCATTTGAGGTACCCCTGCAATATGGTCAGAATGTTCATGGGTAATGACAATGCCTTCTACCATATGCTTCGGTATTTCCAAATCCTGCAAGGCATTGGTTATCCTTCGACAACTAATACCTGCATCAATAATCACTGCACTGTGAGAACTGCGAATAATGGTGCAATTCCCTTTGCTTCCACTAGCTAGGACATGAACTTCTAACTCTTTATCTTGCAATGTCATATCTCCTAGCATCTTTCTAATACATCTATGAAAGCTTTCATATTCTCTGTTAAATCTGGTCCTCGGCGGAACATATCGCCCCCTACAAGGAACATGGTATCTTTGCCATAAATGCTCACCAACTCTGGCAAACGCGCCTCAGTCACACCACCACCTGGAGATGGACAAGACGATTTCATCGACGCCAATGGTCCACGATTACTATCACAAATTTGACGACATAAGTCTGGTTTAAATGTAAATCGTCCACCATAGGACACAAAAATATTCATATCCCCACCGAAAATACGTGGCAATAAGCCCATCCAAATCGTAGCAGCAATTCCTGATGTGCCTGGCAACGTGAATCCCCCCATCATCGATGGATGGACAATTAATGGCAAGTTCAAGGAATCATCTGTGGCCAATCGATGGAGCCATCCAAATCCGATTAAAGACGGCGCCACCATCAGAGCAGTAGCACCTGCTTCTTTCGCATAATGAGCCCGTTCTAGCACATCTGTACCGTCCCCAGATACATTAGCTGCATAGAGGCTATGATGGCCGCTCTTAGCATTCGCCTCTTGTACTGCATAGGCACAACGTGACACCCGATCTTTGAAAGGAGAAAAGGATTGATTCGTCAATCCATGGTCATCCTTGATCACATCGGCACCGCCCATGGTATAGGCATGACACATACGAGCCAATTCTTCATTGGGCGTACCCATCGGTTTAATAACAGCTTGAATCATAGGACGAGTTGGGGTCTGGCATAATTCTCGAATGCCAGCTAAGCCAAACTTAGGACCTTGAAATGCGTTTACTAAACTTGGGCTCAACTCTATATCCACCACCCAAATGTGTGGTTGCAACGACGAGTTCCCAAAGACTACATTTAAAAACTGCGTCACTTCCAATCCTGATGTCTCCACCGGATAGGCAATCTTTGCAAAAAAACAATCTTCTGTTTCTATTAAGGAAAGCAATTGCCCCACCATATGACGGCGTGGATCACTTTCACCTAATAATTCATAAGGAAATTCAATGGTTTGCTCCACCTGTATGGACCAAGCCACTTGCTTCGCCTCTTCATAGGTGGGAACATGCAATGCATAGGTAACGGAAAATGTTTCCATTGGTGACTCCTTTCCCATCATTACAACTGTATCTATTCTATCTTGTGAGTATCTTCGTGAAAGCCTGTTACATTCTACTAGGTTGTAACAATTCTTCGAGACTATTTCTCTATTCTTATAGTATGACATAAGTTCCTATGAAATGCTATGTCATACATACAATTATACACTATATGCAATAAAAAAGAACCTATAATCGACTAGGTTCTTTTCTAAGAATGTGGTACACTGTTACTATTATTTATTCTATCATTCCACTAGGTGTTGTGACCGCCTGTATACACTCTTAAGAGCAACTATCCATATCAGTTGACACAACATCCTGACATTTGACATAGAGATACATGCATCATGTATCAGAAAGGACAATCTATGAACTGGAACAATTATCTTTCAACTATGACACAAACATTACCCCCTTCTGGGATTCGTAAATTTTGGGAAAAAGCCATGTCTATGGACGATGTGATTTCTCTTTGCGTAGGGGAGCCCGATTACATTCCCCCTCAACCTGTGCTAGATGCACTTGTGGCTAGCGTAGAACGAGGAGAAACTAACTACTCTCCGAACGCAGGAATCTTGCCATTGCGTGAGGCCATCAGTAACTGGTACAACCGTCGTTACCATGTGTCTTACGGCACGGATGAAATGATGCTTACCATCGGCGCTAGTGAAGCCATCGATTTGTCTTTACGGGCCCTCTTAAACGAAGGAGACGAGGTGTTAATCCCAAATCCATCCTACGTGGCTCATCAAGCAGAGGTCCACATGTGCGGAGGCAAGGCTGTGCCTGTACCGACGCATTTAGAAGATGGCTTCAAACTTCGTGTAGAAGAATTGGAAAAGCTTGTGACAGAAAAAACAAAAGCTATTTTAATGTGTTACCCAAGCAATCCTACGGGGGCCATCATGGACTATGAAGATTTATTGCCTATCGCCGAGTTCGCTAAATCCCATAATCTAATCATCATCTCTGACGAAATTTACTCAGAGTTAACCTACCACAAGGACCATGTATCTATGGCATCCTTGCCGGGCATGAAAGAGCGCACTATCATCTTAAACGGTTTCTCCAAGTCTTATGCCATGACAGGTCTTCGCATCGGCTTCCTTTGTGCACCTTCTGAATTCATTACAGCTTGCATTAAATTGCATCAGTACAGCATCGTCGCACCGGCTACACCAGTACAACACGCTGCCATCGTGGCCCTAAACGAATGCGACGACTCCGTTATCGCTATGCGACAAGATTACCTAGAACGACGTGACATGATCGTAAAAGGCTTCCAAGACATGGGCCTACCTATCGCCATACCAGAAGGAGCTTTCTATGTGTTCCCAGATATTTCTCAAACCGGTTTATCCGATGAAGATTTCTGTGAACAATTGCTAGAGCAACAACATGTAGCCGTTGTCCCAGGATCTGCCTTCGGCACCTGCGGTGCTAACCGCATTCGTTGCTCCTATGCTTCCTCTAAGGAAACCATCCAAGAGGCGTTACGCCGCATTAAGTTATTTTTAGATACTATCCATAATTAATATATACATAAAACAACATTGGACAGTAAATGTATTCATAGCAATTTTCTTCTATTGTATATGGTACTATCTATGTATATATCATCTTATTCACGGAACCGCTTAATTGCTTTATACCTTATCCAAAATAATATTTAAATAGCTATTCATACCATAAAAGGGTTGTACCAACACTACTACAGTAGTTCGGTACAACCCTTTTTCTATCTCTTCGATATGTAATTAAGCACGTTCACAAGAGGCCGTCGTGATATACACAGAATTATTTTCCACTTCTAGGAATCCCCCTGGAAGGATAAACTCTTCACGTTTGCCCTCATGGTCAATGCGAATCGCCCCTGGCGCCAAAGCGCTCACTAAAGGCATATGATGTGGCTGGATACCAAACTCTCCATCAAGAGCTTTTCCTACCACCATCGTTGCGTCTCCAGAAAACACTGTTTCATCAGGAGTAATAATTGTTACATGCATGGTACTCATAGATTATTCTCCTTTCCCTAACATGTCCCTTCCTTTGGCAACAGCTTCATCGATAGTTCCCACCATGTAGAAAGCACTTTCCGGTAAGTCATCATGTTTACCTTCTAGGATTTCACGGAAACCACGCAATGTTTCTTTCAATGGCACATATTTACCAGGACTGCCTGTAAATACTTCAGCTACGAAGAATGGTTGACTCAAGAAACGTTGAATTTTACGAGCACGAGCTACGGTCAATTTATCCGCTTCAGACAATTCTTCCATACCTAAGATAGCAATGATATCTTGTAAATCTTTGTATTTTTGAAGTACTTCTTGTACGCCACGAGCTACGGAGTAATGTTCTTCCCCTAATACTAATGGATCCAAGATACGGCTAGTGGAATCCAATGGATCCACAGCTGGGTAAATACCAAGTTCTGCAATGGAACGAGACAATACTGTAGTAGCATCCAAGTGAGCAAATGTCGCTGCTGGCGCTGGGTCAGTCAAGTCATCGGCAGGTACATACACGGCTTGTACAGACGTAATGGAACCTTCTTTTGTGGATGTAATACGTTCTTGTAATGCCCCTACGTCATTGGCCAATGTTGGTTGGTAACCAACGGCAGATGGCATACGACCTAGTAAGGCAGATACTTCGGAACCAGCTTGGATGAAACGGAAAATGTTATCTACGAATAACAACACGTCTTGTTGTTGTACATCACGGAAATATTCCGCCATCGTCAAACCTGTTAAAGCTACGCGCATACGAGCTCCAGGAGGCTCATTCATCTGTCCATACACAAGCGCTGTTTTAGACAATACGCCAGACTCTTTCATTTCATTCCAAAGGTCATTCCCTTCACGGGTACGTTCACCAACCCCTGCGAATACGGAATAACCACCGTGTTCTGTAGCGATGTTATGAATCAATTCCATGATTAGAACTGTTTTACCTACACCAGCACCACCAAATAGACCGATTTTACCACCTTTTACATACGGAGCAATTAAGTCTACGACTTTAATACCAGTTTCTAAAATATTAGTTTCTGGTGCTAATTCATCAAATTTTGGAGCCGCACGGTGAATTGGCCAATGTTCATTCACTTTCACTTCTGCTGGATCATGGTCTACTGTTTCGCCTAATACGTTGAAAATACGACCTAATACACCATCACCAACAGGAACGGAAATAGCGGCACCTGTGTCCACTGCTTCCATACCACGAGTCAATCCATCAGTGGAACTCATGGCTACACAACGAACTGTGTCATCCCCTAAATGTTGCATCACTTCTACAACAATCTTGGATGCTTGTTCGTCGCCTTTTGTAATAGTAATTGCGTTGTAAATAGCAGGCAATTCACCTTTTGGGAAGACTACGTCTACCACCGGTCCAATAACCTGAACTACTTTACCTATATTTGTACTCATATACGAGATACTCCTTTATCTATTATTGCAATGCGTTTGCACCGCCTACGATTTCAGAAATTTCGTTAGTAATACCTGCTTGGCGCAACTTATTGTATTCTAAGTGCAAGGTACCAATCAATTCGCCTGCATTATCAGTAGCGGATGTCATGGCCGTCATACGGGCACCTAATTCACTAGCCGCCCCATGTAGCAATGCATTATATACAGTGCTTTCCACATAGGCTGGCAACAATTGTTCCAATACAGACCCTTGGTCCGGATAGAATAAACTTTCTCCGGCCTCTGCTGTATCGGACTCTAATGAAAGAGGTAATAAGCGCTCATGAGTCACTTCTTGCAATAAGGAGTTCACAAACTTAGTGTATACCAATACTACTTCATCTACCTCACCAGACAAGAACATGGTTTTCACTTGTTCTACAATGTCTTGAGCATGATGAAAGCCTGGTTTATCAGAAAATCCTTGCAAATCAGATACTACAGAATAGCCATGACCTGTGAAGTATTCCGTTGGCTTACGCCCCACTGTAAATAAACCATAGGCATCTGTTGGCGCATCCTTGAGCAATGATTGCACGTATTTAATGATATTACTAGTATAAGCACCGGCCAACCCTTTATCCGCGCCTACCACCACATAGGCTACCTTATTCACAGGACGAACTGTGAGTAGCGGTAAATCTGCGCCCCCATCTAGAGAGGACATGCTTTGATGCAGCATGTGGCGGAGACATTCTGTATAAGGTTCAGTACCTTTCGCTTTTTGTTGTGCACGACGTAGACGAGCAGATGCTACCATCTTCATAGCTTTTGTAATTTGCTGCGTATTAGTGACACTTTTTATACGCTTGCGTAAGTCTTGTGCACTACTCATAGATTACGCCTCCTCTGGTAATAATTCGTGAGTAGCACCAAAGACATCAATACATTCTAAAATCGCTTGTTGCAATGTTTTCTCTGTATCTTCTTCTAATTTCTTAGTATCTCTAATTGATGCTAATACATTGGCATAATTACCATGTACATAGTGTAATAAAGCATCTTGGAATGCTGGTACATCATGAACAGCTAATCGTTTGAAATAGCCATTAATACCTGCATATAAACACACCACTTGCTCTTCTACTTTTAACGGAGAGTATTGTGGTTGTTTCAACATTTCAGTTAAGCGTTCACCACGATCCAATTGTGCTTTTGTAGATGCATCCAAATCAGAACCGAACTGCGCGAAAGCCGCTAATTCACGATACTGTGCCAATTCCAAGCGCAATTTACCAGCTACTTGTTTCATCGCTTTAATTTGCGCACTACCACCTACACGAGATACGGATAAACCTACGTCAACTGCTGGACGAACGCCAGAATAGAACATATCTGTACCCAAGAAAATTTGTCCATCAGTGATGGAGATTACGTTTGTTGGGATGTAGGCAGATACGTCACCTGCTTGTGTTTCGATAATTGGTAAAGCCGTAATAGAACCGCCACCCAATTCATCGGATACTTTGGCAGAACGTTCCAATAAACGAGAATGTAAGTAGAATACGTCACCAGGGTACGCTTCACGTCCTGGAGGACGACGTAATAACAAACTCATCGCACGGTATGCAGCCGCTTGTTTTGTTAAATCATCATATACGCAAAGTACATGTTTACCTTGGTACATGAAATGTTCGCCCATAGCTACCCCAGAATATGGTGCTAAGTACTGCATAGGAGCCCCTTCAGAAGCACCTGCAGATACGACGATTGTATATTCCATAGCTCCTGCTTCTTCTAATTTTTGAACCACACGAGCTACAGTAGATTCCTTTTGACCGATGGCTACATAGATACAAATCACATCTTGTCCTTTTTGGTTCAAGATCGTATCGATAGCAATCGCTGTTTTACCAGTACCACGGTCACCGATAATCAACTCCCGTTGACCACGACCGATTGGCACCATCGCATCAATGGCTTTCAAACCAGTTTGCATTGGCTCAAATACAGATTTACGATCTGCAATACCAGGTGCTGGATATTCTACAGGACGATGTGTTTCTGCTACGATTTCGCCTTTACCATCGATAGGTTGACCAAGAGCATTCACAACACGACCAATTAAGCCATCTCCTACAGGAACCTGCATGATGCGACCTGTACGGCGCACTTCATCACCTTCTTTAATCAAGAAGTCATTACCTAGGAGAACGGCGCCTACATTATCTTGTTCTAAGTTGAGTACCATGCCATATACGCCATGAGGTAACTCTAACAATTCGCCAGCCATGGCTTTTTCAAGACCGTAGATATGCGCAATACCGTCCCCAACTTCCAGAACAGTTCCTACGTCATCTACATTTAATTCAACATTATAGTCCTGAATCTGCTGTTTAATAATGGCAGTAATTTCTTCAGGCGTCATTTTCATAATTAACCATTCACCCCAATCTTATTGGTACTTGCATTAAGCAATGATTTTTTTAATTCTTCCAATCGTCTAGCCATACTTCCATCAATCCGAGTGTCTCCCACTTGAATGACCATGCCACCTAAGATGGATGGATCCACATATTCTTCGATGACACATTCTTTGCCAGTAATCTCTTGTAACTTACGCAATACTTTTTCCCGCATTGCCTCTGAAAGTGGTTCTATAACCGTTACTTTCGCTTCCAAAATACCGCGACTTTCACGGGAGCGTTTTACGTAAGCACGAGCTGTTTCCATGATATAGGGACTGCGACGGCGGTCCACCATAACATTGAGAAAATTCATAATCAATGGATGCACTTCACTACCAAAGATTTGTTGTAAAATTTTCTTTTTTCCCGCTACTTCTAACATAGGATTGATTAAAATTTGGCGTAATTCCTCATGGGTGGAAAATAAATCTTGCACATAGGAAAGATCTGTATCAAATTGTGGTAACAAACCTGATTCCTGTCCTAATTCAAATATAGCGGAGCTATATGTTTCTGCAATTCTTTCTACACTCATCGTATCACGACCTTATAGTTGTACTATCAAGTTTTGCAATGGTATCCTCTACAAGAGCTACATTATCAGCACTGGAAAAGTCTTTTCCAATTAACTTACCAGCCACTTGTACAGACAAATTCACAACTTCTGCGCGGATTTGTTGCATTGCTTTTTCCCGTTCCCGTTCAATTTCTTGGCGGGCGATTTCTTTTTCTTTCACTAGTTGAGCTCGTAACTCTTTGATTTGTGCTTGTGATTCTGCTTCTGCTTGTTGTTTTGCGGTCTCGATAATCCCTTGTGCTTCTTTACGAGCTTCTTGCAATTGCGCTGTATATTCAGCTTTCAACGCAGCCGCTTCTTCTCTAGCTTGTTCTGCACTGGTAAGATCATTCTCAATGCGACGTTTCCGTTCTTCCATGGTTTGCAATAACGGTTTATACGCATACTTTGCTAAAATCAACACTAGCACAATAAAGTTCAAAATCTGAAGTACGAGTGTGCCGTTTAAATCTACCAACGGTCATACCTCCTCTTAGCTAATGTCTATTATTTAAGTAAGTCTACCAATGGGTTTGCGAACACTAATACAATCGCGATAACTGCTGCGATAATAGGTACCGCTTCGATTAAGCCTACAGAAATTAACATATTTGTAAATAATTTACCAGATTGTTCTGGTTGACGAGTCATACCTTCTAAAGCTTTACCAGATACAAGACCGTCACCAATACCTGCACCAATCGCAGCTAAACCAATTGCTAAACCAGCGCCAATGGCAGAACCAACCAATACATACGCTTTTGCTAATAATAATTCCATTATGATTTCCTCCTAAACTATTAATGTCCATCTCCAATTGTCATCCCCAAATACGAGGTAACGAGCATGGCAAAAATAAACGCTTGAATAATACCGATTGCTAGACTAAAGGCTAACCATACGATAGGAAGTACATAGGGTACCAAGGCATATAATAATTCTAAAAGAATTTCTCCCGCTAGTATGTTACCAAACAAACGGAAGGCTAATGTGACAGGTTTCGCTATTTCTTCCATTAAGTTGATGATGATAAACAATTTAAATGGCTGTACAAAATGCTTAAAATAGCCAATTCCTTTTACTTTCAAGCCTACAATCCATACAAGAATTGAGCTTGAAATGGCTAATCCCAAGGTGGTGTTAATGTCATTTGTTGGCGATGCCAAGATATGCGGACTTGGAATCAAGCCCAATTCATTACTCACCAAAATAAACAGAAAATACGTAAATAGGATGGAGCTTAAAAACTTCCACTGATTGCCTAGGTTCGTTTTAAACTGACCAGTCAATCCTTCTAGCACGCCTTCCATCACATTTTGAATCCCCTGTGGTACCATGGCCCGTGACCGTGTAGCTAATAGTGTGACTACAATAATGATTGCCATCACTAACCACGTCATGTATAGCGTATCCATATTGAAGGATATGCCCATCCATTGAACAACATGATGATGCCCTGCATGTAACTCCATATTCCCACCCCCTTTCACATAGATGATTCCCTATTACGTTGACGTACATACATACTATACTCAACATATTGCATAGGAACAAACACACAGATTCCGCCTAGTACACCTTTCATGGAAATAGAAGGGATCTGCGTGCTTATGCCTACTAACAATACGATTAAGCTAAACCGACTCATAACACCAATCCAAACTCGACGTTTCACATCGTCTAAGGTGGCGTCTTTCATCTTGTAGGTTTGAAAGGCTAAATACAAGAAATATACAACATATGTCATCATGCCCCATAGCCAACCCGTGATGTGCTGAGTCCAGTCCAGTATCCATAACACGACTACACCTAGTATAGCCACTGACAGTATCCATCGGCAATGACTTTTGATATAGGTTATATATTCTTTCATACAGTCTCCTTACATACACTGACGTATGACACCGTAGAGGCCTAGAAATCCACCGATTAATCCACCTAGGAGCACGCCCCAAGGGTGCGTTCCCACATAGTGATCAATGGCATAACCAAGCCCCATACAGATACCGATAGAACAAAGTATGGTAAATCCCGTAGTTGATGCTTTGGAGATAGCCATCCATAGATCTGATTTTTCTTTCCCCATAGACATACCTCCTATACCTCTAACATCGTAGATTATACCACCAATGAGAACAATTTTAACAATATATAAATTTTATATCTATCAAAACTTTTCAGACGATTTGATTCAAAACTGTGCACATTCCTGAATTACACAGTCAATGAAAGTAGATATCAACTTAATTATAACTAGAATGCATACATCGACTATTATTTTCCAAAGGAAGATGGTTTTTCTTGATGCTCAAAAAATTCATGCCGTAAGGCTTGTACAATTCGTTCTGATGCTAATCCATCCCCATAAGGGTTCACTGCATTTGACATAGCAGTATACATTTCTGCATTCGTAATTAACTCTTTAGCTGTGGAGTACACAGTGGCTTTATCAGTGCCCACTAATTTTACCGTACCTGCTTGGACAGCTTCAGGTCGCTCTGTCGTATCACGAAGAACTAGTACAGGTTTACCCAAAGATGGCGCTTCCTCTTGAATACCACCAGAGTCTGTCATAATAAGATAGGTACGATCCATTAAGTTTGCAAATGGTTCATATTCTAATGGCTCAATCAAATGTACACGTGGCATATCACCTAGTACCTCTTGTACAATACTGCGTACCTTTGGATTTCGGTGCATAGGGAAGATAACTTCAACCTCTTCATGTTCTTCAATAATATCACGAATTGCCTCATACACATTGCGCATGGGATCGCCTAAATTCTCACGACGATGAGTGGTCACCAAAATAACCTTTTGGTTCACGTAATCAATCTTGTTCAGCAACTCTTCAGTAAATGTGTAGTCTTCCTTCACTGTAGTTTGCAGCGCATCGATAACCGTATTCCCTGTTACATACAAGTGATCTGGATTTATATTTTCTTTCAATAAATTCGCTTCCGATGTAGTAGTCGGTGCAAAATGGTAGGTCCCAATGGCCCCCGTCAACTTGCGATTCATCTCCTCAGGAAATGGAGAGTAAATATTACCCGTCCGAAGACCTGCCTCCACATGCCCAACAGGAATCCCTTCATAAAATGCCGCTAGAGCCCCCACAAACGTAGTTGTCGTATCTCCATGAACAAGCACCACATCGGGCTTCGCTTCTTTCAATACCTCTTGTAAACCCATCAAAGCACGACAGGTAACATCATACAAAGTTTGCCCTTGGCTCATAATATTTAAATCATAATCTGGAGTGATAGAAAACAAATGCAACACCTGATCTAACATCTCTCTATGCTGTGCCGTTACCGTTACAATAGACTCCATATCAGGCGCTGCTTCCAAAGCCTTAACAACAGGCGCCATCTTTATTGCCTCAGGACGTGTCCCAAATATGGTCATGACTTTTAACATAGTACCTCCCACATATTTCGTTTACTTCCTTTACCATGAAAGCCGTCATATACAAACTTTCCTAAATCACTTTATTAAGCTTTTTCAATTATCTCTATTGTATCATGTACAAGCCTTCCATACTAGTACAAACTATAAAGAAGTATATCCAAACAAAATGCCCTACCCCTCTCCCCCACAGAGTGAGCAAGTACGAGGCAAAACGCCATAAGCGTAAGCAACATGGCGTAATATACTTAATTCTACAAACACTAGAAAGCGTGGTACCCCCTCCCATACAAAGTGAGTAAATACCAGGCAAAACGCCTTCAGCCACGAAGTAGATTATCTAAGGCATATGGCGTTTCATTACTAACATTAAGAAAACGCAAAAAGACCGCGGTATGTTCCCCTCCCCCCCTCACAGAGTGAGCAAACACTAGACAAAACGCCATAAGCGTAAGCGACATGGCGTAATATACCTAATTCTGCAATCGCCAGAAAGCGTGGCATGTTCCTGAACAAACATTATGAAATACCGTTTGTGAAGGAATGTGCCACGCTTTCCCTTTGCCTAAAAATGAAAAACGCCATGAAGCATGAGCTCCTGGCGTTTTGCATAGCTATTTACGAACGTCGTTGTCTTTGGATATAATCCCAATTTTTGTTGCGGTCCACACACATGCACAAAGTATAACAAGCACTAGCAAGACTCCGATAACAAAATTAGCTTTCGCTGCCACGATAGATACACAACCTAAAAGTGCAGTGATAGCATACATCAGCAACACAGCTTGTTTTTGTGTGAGTCCCATCGCCAATAAACGATGATGCAAATGTCCTTTATCTGGTTGGAATACAGGGCGTCCATTAATACGCCGACGTACAATGGCAAATAAAGTATCTAAAATTGGTAATCCTAGCACAATCACAGGCACCACCAACGCTACCGTCGCTGCTGTTTTTACACTGCCCATGACGGAGATAGCCGCCATGGTATAGCCCAAAAGCATACTACCTGTGTCACCCATAAATATTTTAGCAGGATTAAAGTTGTACCGCAAGAACCCACAAGCTGCCCCGGCTAATGCCAAAGTAATGCATGCCAATTCGATTTGCCCCATTTGTAAAGTCACGATACAAATCGTAATACACGCAATGAGAGAAATCCCTGCTGCCAATCCATCTAATCCATCGATTAGATTCACAATATTCGTAAATCCTACAATCCAAAATACTGTCAACGGTATGGCAAAATATTCTAAATACAATAGATGGTCCCCAATGCTAATAAAATGCACGGCATTGCCAAACAGTGGCAACATAAGAGCCGCCAAAATTTGTCCCATCAATTTCGTTTTCGGACCGATTTGCTTAATATCATCCCAAATACCCACTGCTACTAGGATGATGGAACCTACAATCAATCCTTTCACAGAAGATATATCTTTCACACTATACAGCAAAGATACCATATAGCCAATATAGATAGCCAATCCCCCTAATCGCGGAATCGACACTTGATGCACCTTACGTGCATCTGGTTTATCAATAGCACCTACCTTAACAGCAAATTGTTTCACCAAAGGTGTGCAAATATACGTTACTACGAGAGCAATGACAAAGGCCCATAAATATACTGTCATTCCACCACCTCCATACGTGGTATTTCATGATTATTACAAGTGATTGTCTACTAGTCTATCATTACAATACGAAGTTCTTTATATAGACCATATTTATTAATTATATCAGTTAAACACAGCACATACAAGAATAGACACAGTAAACTCATGGAATCCCTTGTTCTTCATCCACTTGGTAAGCAGCCACCCCTCATATAGATGTTATGACTAACCCTTCAATAATACGTTTACCATCTTCCATCAGACGTGCCAGTCCCTCTTCGCCTAAGTAGGACTCTGCATACATTTTATATAAGTTTTCTGTTCCTGATGGTCGTGCTACAAACCAACCTGTCTCTGTCACAATTTTAACACCATCGATAGGTTGTTCTTCGAATAAAGACGTAGTGCGTATATCTAAAATCGGACTGCCTCCTAATTTTGTCATAGTCACATCACTAGGTTTCATACTTTTTAAAGCACTTTTTATTTCCGCTGTGCAAGGCATATCCACACGTTGGAACACCGGTGTTCCCCATTGTTCTGTCACATCTGCATAGTGTTGTGCTGGAGTTTTCCCTGTAGTGACTACCATTTCCACCGCTAACAGTCCTAGAATGATGCCATCTTTATCTGTAGTCCATACGGTTCCATCCTGTTGCAAGAAGGACGCTCCTGCACTCTCCTCTGCCCCTAGGCCAATGCGTCCATCAAATAATAATGGGGCAAAATATTTAAAACCCACTGGCACTTCATATACGGCATGATTGGAATCTTTACAATAGGCATCCATCAATCCAGTAACAACTGCTGTTTTACCAACACCTTTCCCTTCCCAAGGACGAGTTTCATTCAAATACTTAGCAGCTACTACTAAATATTGGTTAGGTGCTAGTAATCCTTCTTCTGTGACGATACCATGACGATCATAGTCAGGATCATTTCCGATAGCTAATATATGGTCTCCTAGTTTTTTTGTCACTTCTGCCATAGCATATGGCGAAGAACAATCCATCCGAATAGCTCCATCATGGTCATAGGACATGAAACTAAATGTTGGATCATAGTCACTATTAATGATAGTAAAATTTAAATTGTATTCTTTAGCGATAGCATGCCAATAGGCACCTCCACTACCGCCTAAAGCATTAATTAATACTTTCGGATTGGCTTGTTGGATAGCCTCCATATTAATAATCTGCGGCAACTCTTTTACATAGACCATTTTGAAATCATAAGCCTCTAGATATTGGCCTGCTTCTTCTAAGGAAATAGCTGCAGGGGCTACTACTTGTTCTTCTTCATGATGACAACAACCGCAATGGGCACTTTCATGAGCTCCTACCAAATGATGAAAGGAGAATCGATGAATACTATCTAATCCCTTTTCTAAATATTCATTGGCTAACGCTTCAATCCGTTTTGTCACTGCTGTATCGGCTGGCCCACCATGAGGTGGATTGTATTTAATACCTCCATGTTCGGGAGGGTTATGGGATGGCGTAATAATAATACCATCTGCTACATTATCTACAGCTGCCTCTGCATTATGACGCAAAATAGCACGAGATACACTTGGGGTAGGCACAAACTCACGATGTGCATCCACTCGTGTTTTCACACGATTTCCCAATAAAACCTCAATTGCCACTTGCAATGCTGGTTGTGATAAGGCATGTGTATCTTGTCCAATATAGCAAGGTCCTGTGGCGCCAAATTCTTGGCGTACATCACAAATCGCTTGCACAATGGCTGCTACATGTAATTCATTGAAAGTACCTTTCGAGGCAATTCCTCGATGCCCCGAAGTACCAAAGCTTACCCGTTCTTCTATAACCTCATGATTAGGGATAATGCGAAAAAAGTCTTTCACAATTGTATCCACCTGAATTAAGTCTTCTTTTTTTACAGGTTGTCCTGCTAATGGATGTACCATATTATTGTTCCTCCTTATTTGCTTTGGAAGGGATCTCATTTCTTGCCATTTGCACATCATGAATCATTTGCTCTGCTTCAGCTGCTTTTACTGGATCGCAAGTTTGAAACACTCGCTCTACAGCACCATTCGTAGCTCTTGTCGAAAAACCTGTGCCGATAACCTCTGCCGCATCAGTGATAACCATAAATGCTGTTGGATCTTCTGCTTCGACGGCAGCTTTCAAACGCGCTACTTGTAATAAACTAACTACTACCATAATAACCTGTTTTGGTTGATGTGTATAGGCACCTTCTCCGTTTAAAATTGTGGCACCACGGCCAATTTTATCAATGATTAAATTACAAATCGTCACTGGTTTATAGGAAATGATAAACATCGCCTTTCGTTGGTTAAATCCAGTAATGACCTTATTTGTCACCATAGCGGCTAAATAAGTGCTAATTAACGTGGTTGCAGCCGCTTCAATATTAATGACAATTGCACCGATGATGAGAATCATCATATTGATACCAAATAAGATACTACCAATCTGTAGCCCAAATCGATTACGAATAATCATAGCGATGGGATCCATACCACCAGTATTACCCCCACCACGATAGACAATACCAAGGCCTAATCCAGAGAATAAGCCACCTAAAATACCCCCAATAATTGGATTCTTAGTTAATTCCAGAGCTGATAGTGGAGATAATAGGTTAATCAAGATAGACATGATAATCGTTCCTAAAATGGTGATTCCTAGATGCCATCGTCCTAACCATCTCCATGCTGCATAGAGAACTGGAATATTAAATAGAAAGTTGATGGATCCTAAATTTAAAATACCTTGGGTAATATAATAAACAATCAAGCTTAAACCACTAATGCCACCACTCAAAAGCTTATGTGGCACAAGAAATCCCTGTACGCCTACCGCAAAGACAGTCGATCCAAGAATAATATGTATAATGGCTTTCACCGTACTTAAATATTTGGGTTTACTTAACATACTTTCACCTATTCTATCACTACTTCTATCACTATCTAACCATAAGCAAAAAGCTGCCACATTACAATCATAATGTAACAGCTTTTTAGTACTCATTACACCGCTTATGGTATAATACGATATACTATTCTGCTAGGGCAATCACTTCTACTTCTACTAAGAAGTTAGCTGGTAATGTTTTAACTGCCACACAACTACGAGCTGGTTTAGAGGTAAAATACTCAGCATAAATAGCATTAAATTTAGCAAAATCACCCATATCTGCTAAAAAGCATGTTGTTTTAACAACTTTAGAAAAATCAGTGCCCGCTTCTTTTAAGATAGCTTCGATATTTTTCATCGCTTGCAATGTTTGTGCTTCTACGCCACCTTCTACTAGAGCGCCTTGTGCTGGATCAATACCACCTTGACCAGAAATAAACACAAAACCATTTGCTTTGTAAGCTTGAGAATATGGTCCTAATGCTGCTGGTGCTTGCTCTGTATACACTTGTTTCATAGTTGTCCCCTTTCATTACCAATAAGACATTTATAACATATCACTAGTATAGCATGTAATGGTATCGAAGTGTAGCTATTTTTCATACTTCTATTGTACTTTATTTGCATACCTCTATAAGGAGTACCTATATGTCCATTAATTATACTACTTATGAAAGCCCTTTGGGCACTCTCACACTATACGCCACCGCATCTGCCTTAGTAGGGCTCACCTTTCCTACCCAATCTATACACTTTCTAGAACCAGTAGTCATAGATGAAACCATTTCCTCGTCTATTTTACGACAAACTATCCAGTGGCTAGACCAATACTTCGGTGGACAAGTCCCAATTATAACAATCCCCTTAGATCCACAAGGCACAGAGTTTCAACAAAAAGTTTGGGATCAGTTACAGCATATTCCCTACGGTACATCCCTTACCTACGGCGAACTGAGCCAACATGTGTTCAACTCACCCACTCCAAGAGGAGCCCAAGCCATCGGATCTGCAGTTGGTGCTAATCCTATTTCTCTTATTATCCCCTGCCACCGTGTCCTAGGCAAAGGAAAAGCCCTCACGGGGTATACCGGAGGGCTGTCCATTAAGCGAGCTTTGCTATCCATCGAACACATCGATTTTGTAGACAAGTAGGCTTACTTGATATGTTGTAACATTTGCAAGAAGTAGGGCTTAAAGAATGTTCCTTCCACTTCACTAGTTCCCATTACAATCGTTGTAAAATAGTTTGGTGTTCCCACTAATGCTATCCGTAGATAAGCAGGGTATTGAATCCCTTTTATATCATAGGTTATAGTTCCCGCCGTTGTCATCGTACCATATTTGCTATCTGTTAACGTATGTAATGGTTCCATATTTCGTAATCGTATCTTTGCTGGAATTTTATCTCGAGAATAATCAATATCTTTATCTTCTCCAATATTAACTTTAAAATACTTTAATAAGGCATTCATGTCATTCGCATACGTATTCATTTCCGCCGGTGAAAGTCCCTCTTTTCCATATGATTCTGGGGCCATTACCCATTCTTTAGGCAGCGGGAATACAAGAACCCAAGCTGTATTTAATCCATACTGATCCGCGCCTTGCAATTCATAGACATCCATATAATGTCCTAGATTAAGTCCTTCTTTCATGCTCTTCAGCCCTGTATAGTCCTTTACTTTAGCAACGGTAGTACCCACTGTACCTAGGTTAGCATAGACATATCCTTTTCCTACCTCTGCTAACTTTGAAGAAGACAATTGCTTAACGGTAATCTCTGGTCCCATGGTTTGACGCAAATCAAGCAATGGATTCTGATCTAGCATCGCCACGAACTCTGCTGCTTTTTCTTCGCCCGTTTTTTTCTTTTCTTGTTTTTTCTTTTTCTCCATAGCTAAATACTCACTCAAAGGAATTCCTACTTCCTCATCTGACATTAATTCACTAGTACCAGCTATACCATATGTTATTGATGTACTACTATCTGCTATCCCATCTGGCGTTGATGCAGTACTACCTACCACCTCATAGGTAGTATCATGTACTTGTGCAGATACTTGTCCATAGCCCATCACAAGGCTAGCCACTAAGACAGCCAGTCCCATTTGCTTCCAAAATTTCATCTACTTATTCTCCCTTCACACCTAACAGACTCTTGATAACAGGATTCCAATAGGCTCTCGATGTATCCGCCGTTGTAACCCATGTGATAGATACCCCATCCTGACCATACCGACCTACAAAGCTAATATACGAAGGTACTACAAATCCATCTACATCTAATTGTACTCTACCATGCGTATACAACCCTGTATCGCCTTGTAGACGTACAGGTTTCATCATCTCTCCATCAAGAAATCTTACGTTCACAAGGGGTAATACGGCTTTCATAATCTCAGTACTACTGAACTCTGGATTAGTACTTGTAATAAATGGAACTAATGCTGCCCCATTCTTTTCTATACGTTTTCCACCCATAAGGTCCACATTGTAGAGTCCTATATTTTGTACTTCTTTCACCATTTTGTTATATAATGTTTCTCCTACAGATTGTGGCGCTATCGTCGTTCCTTTATATTTTATCTTCCACAATTCAGCTGCTTCTGCACCTGTCATATGAAGGTGTACCAACTCTGCCGTATGTAAGCCCCGCTCATCACGCCCTTGTAACTGATAGCGTTGACCACGTTGTACTACACCTTTGACAATTGTATCTAGTACCTTAGCCTCTGTTTCATCTATATGCCAATCATTAGAAGGTACTACACTAACTGTATCTTCTTTTTTTATAAACCCTTCCATTAAATCATCATGATTAGCAACTGAAATATAGCTAGGCAGCTCCACACTACCTTGCCCATCCAATGCAATTGATGCTGCATTTCCTGAACACATCATCCCTACTAATGCCACACTAGCCATCACACATTTCCAATTCATAATAACTCCTTCCTAACTAGGGTCCCCTACTTTTTCCAACAATAATTTAGATTTCAACTGATGCAATTCTTCGCTGATGTTGACTTTCACCTCTGGTGCTCTACGAAGTCGCAAAAATTCCGGCCACAGCAATTGAATTTGCTCTTCTCCATAGGCTTTCACTTGTGATAAGGTTGGTACGTCGTACACTAACTCTCCGTCTACAAAGATAGGTACTAATAATTCTTGTACTCTGAACGTATTTGCTTTCAGCACTGTTTGCTTCCATGGGTGTAGCGGATTTTTAAACACATAGTCCTGTGTGGTGTCCACTGTTTCATGGTCCAAGCAGATTAAATCACCAATCAATTTGTTATTTCGTACATTGATGAGGCGCAATACCTTTTTCTTACCAGGGTTTGTCACCTTTTCAATATTATCGGAGAATTTCATAGCAGGCATAAAGGTGTCCCCTTCCCATTGACCGGCTAATTTGTATACACCACCTAAAGCTGGTGTTTCATCAGCCGTAATCAGTTTAGTGCCTACACCCCACGCAGTAATGGCAGCCCCTTGCTGTTTCAAGTCCGCAATTTTATATTCATCTAGATCATTGGTAGCAAAAATTAATGCCTCTTTAAATCCTGCCTCATCTAACATCTTACGGGCCTCAATAGATAAGTACGTTAAATCACCACTATCCAGGCGAATACCATACACAGACGGCATAGTGCCACCACGACGTTCACGAATCTCTTGGAACACTTGAATCGCCGCAGGCACACCTTTATGCAGTGTATTATAGGTGTCCACTAAAAACACCAAATTATCTTCATATTGATTTGCATAGGCACGGAACGCATCAATTTCAGTTGGAAAACTCATGACCCAACTGTGTGCCATAGTCCCTACCGGTCGCATGCCATACAAGGCAGCACTGTATACATCACTAGTACTATCAAATCCACCAATGAAAGCCGCCCTAGCCCCTTGTACTGCTGCGCTTACCCCTTGGGCACGACGCATGCCAAATTCTGCTACCCCATCCTTACCAATAACAGATCGGATACGGCGGGCTTTGGTCGCAATCAAGGACTCATGATTCAAAAACATGGAAAGCGCTGTTTCCATTAAAATAGCCTCATCCTTGGCCGTTTCTACTCGAAGTAACACTTCCCCAGGAAATACGACAGATCCTTCTGGCGCTGCATAGATAGTGCCTGTGAAGCGGAATGTTGTTAAATATTCTAAAAATGCCTCAGTGAACACACCCGTTTGACGTAAATAGGTAATATCTTCCTCTGCGAATTGCAAGCCTTTCACATACTCGATGACCTGTTCCAATCCGGCTACCACCGTATAAGCACCTTTGAACGGATTTGTCCGATAAAAACGATCGAACACGCAACGGGTACGATGTTTGTTTTGTGTAAATAAACCTTGCATCATGGTAAATTGATACATATCTGTTAATAGAGCATGTGTAATCATGAATAACTCCTATTCTTATAGGTCTAGCCTATAGCATACTAAGCACTTTTCTATGACATTTGAATACTATGCCTATCCTCTACTTCTTTCTATTATACTCTACTATTACATTTCATGTATAATTGTTTTTCTCCTTATTGTTTGTCATAATCTCCTATTTAGGTTAGAATGATACCATATATTATATAACTTCTAATGATGAAAGGATGACTATGAATCTGTCACAATTTTTTGCATTAATTCGCCCTCGTACCTTAACGGCTGCTTTCAGCCCCGTTGTGTTAGGGGCCGCTATGGGGGCTACGCAATTTGAAACCGTACAACCTGTTTGGCTATCCTTAGTCTATACTCTAGGTATTTTAATTTGTGTGTTAAGTGCGCAAATCGCAGCCAATATTTGGAATGAATATTTCGATTTTAAATCTGGTCTTGATCTCACACAAGCTGCGGGAAACAGCGGATCCATCGTCCGTGATGGTATTTCTCCAGCGATAATCAAACGTTGGGGGTACATCACAACTATACTTCCACTTATCTTAGGCATTGCCCTCGCTAATGCTATCACATGGTGGTATATTCCTGTAGGCATGCTTTGCATTCTTACTAGCATCTTATACTCTGGTGGACCTAAACCCATTTCTCGTACTCCTTTCGGTGAACTCGCCTCTGGTCTTGCCATGGGCTTTGCTATCGTGGGCATTACCCTCTACGCATGGACTCACACCTTGCACTGGACCTATCTTATTCCTGCAATACCATCCACTATCTTAATCGGTGCTATTATGATGACTAACAATTTACGAGACTTTACGAACGATGCGAACCACGGTCGACGTACCTTAGTCATTCTTCTTGGCCGTGAAAGAGGCCTCCAACTGTTACAAGGGCTCTTCCTCATTAGCTCTCTATGGATACTAATATGGACTATCTGCGGAGTTATCCCGTGGCCTTCCTTAGTAGCTTTGCTCTCCTTACTGCCCGCTATGAAAGTCATCCATATCTTTAACACCTATGCGGATCCAATACGGTTAAACGAGGCTATGAAATTTACTTCTATTTCTTGTACACTGTATCACTTCTTGTGGGCTATAGGACTTCTTTGTAATACTATTATGTAAACCTAGTATCTTTTTTATGATACACCTCTATATAAAATAACCATCCCCATCATCTTGAATTACCAACAATCATACCAATTAAACTTTCATACTGAGGCAGTTACTTCACATACAAACCTTGATGATAATTAGTACTTTCATAGAGTTAACACTAGCTACTGACAAAAAATAATTGGTATAACTAGAACATGGGGGCATTCACCAAAATATAGTTAAAAACTATAAACGCTTAGATATATAACATATTTTACTTATAACGGAACTCTTGTTATACTAAGCAAGTAGAAATTCACTATGTAAGTACACAAAGAAAAGGAGATAAGACATGAAGAAATTATTTAGTTTAGCCGCTACGGCTGTATTAGGCGCTGCCTTGTTATTAGGTGGCTGTGGTTCCACTGGCACTAGCTCCACTGGTTCCGACGCAGGTAAAACATTAAAAATTGGTGCTTCCCCAGTACCACACGCTGAAATCTTAGAGCAAGTAAAACCAATCCTTGCTAAAGAAGGCATTAAATTGGAAATCATTGAGTTCAGCGACTATGTACAACCAAACGTATCCTTGAACGACAAAGAAATTGATGCGAACTTCTTCGCTCACATTCCTTACCAAGAAAACTTCAACAAAGAAAAAGGTACTCACATTGCAACAGCAGGTGCTGTACACATCGAGCCAATGGGCATTTACTCTAAAAAAGTAAAAGACTTGAAAGATATCGAAGATGGCGCACAAGTAGCTATCCCATCTGATGCAACAAATGGTGGTCGTGCGTTACTATTGCTTTCCAAAGCTGGTTTAATCACATTGAACGATCCTAACAGCATCTCTGCTACAGTACAAGATATCAAAGACAACCCTAAACACTTGAAATTCGTTGAATTAGAGGCTGCTCAATTACCTCGTACATTAGATGATTCCACAATCTCTGTAATCAATACAAACTTTGCATTAGGTGCTAACTTGAACCCAACAAAAGATGCATTGTTCTTAGAATCTAAAGATTCCCCATACGTAAACATCGTATCCGTTCGTGAAGGCGATGAAAAACGTGATGAAATCGTAAAATTGATTAAAGCGCTACAAAGCCCTGAAATCAAAAAATTCATCGAAGATAAATACAAAGGGGCTATTCTTCCAGCATTCTAATGGAATCGCTTAGAATAGACTCCTCCAAATAACAAATAAACGCTAATAACTATCATACATACTTAACTATACAGCAACAGAGGCAGGTTGATTCGCTCAACTTGCCTCTGTTGCTTTTCATGCATAATACAATATAAACGCAATCTACTATATCAGTTTTCACAACCAGTAATAGTATATGTAAATATGAGAAGAAATAACCTGTACTAATATCCCAATATATAATAGATTTAAATACCTGTTCAAAATAGAAAAGGGTCCCGAAGGACCCTTTTATCATTTACGAACCATAGCTCGCAATTCTTGCATTTGTTCTTGCAATACGGCAATGTCTTGTCGTAGATTATTATTTTCTTGTGTCAATACTGTAATCTCACGGCCATAGGCTTCTTTCATAGCCACCATTTCATCATGTAACACTAGTACAGAGGAAATAGGACCATTGCGATAGCGTTCTGGCACTGCTTTTTTCTCTGGACTATTACCAAATTTAAAGGTAGCTCCACCATTGATCATCGTACCACCACGAACCATGGATACACCAGCATGGAACATAGTTGATTCTTTTGTATAATGGGCAATACCGATAGCAAAGGCATTCACATTTTTATAGTGACCAATACCGGCCATAAATTGAGTTGGTTCTAGTGGATCGTATTGAATTGGTTTTAATGCCGACAAAGCAGCACCTAAGGCATCACCATCACGACTTTCCTTGCGTAACTCTTGTAGATTATTACCAAGCTCATCGATTTGATGTTCTAATTTTTCATACTCTTGAGTATTAACTTTGGTTCCACCCTCTAAAGCTTTTCGGAAATCATCTTCTGTTTTATTTTCATTACCTTTGATTTCTTTCCAATATTCATACGCAGATTTACCATTTGCGCCATCTTTACCGGCAGTGCCCGCATCCCCTTTATCTCCTTTAGGACCTGTTACTCCAGTTTCACCTTTTGGTCCTACTGCTCCAGTTTCACCTTTTTCACCTTTAGCTCCTGTAGCACCAGTTTCACCTTTTTCGCCTTTAAGGGATGCTAAGTATTCTGTTTCACTCTTACCTGCATGACCTTCTTGATTTTTCCATACTTCATAAGCAGATTTACCATTCTCACCTTTAGGACCTACTTCACCTTGTGGACCTTGTGGACCTGCTGCACCATCTCTACCTGGTTGACCTTGTGCTCCAGTTTCTCCTTTTTCACCTTTAGCTCCTGTAGCACCAGTTTCACCTTTTTCACCCGGTAAACCTCGTTCACCTTGTACACCTGGATCACCTTTAGGCCCTTGATCGCCTTTAGGTCCTGGATCGCCTTTATCTCCTTTGAAGTCAGGGTCCCCTTTCAACTCAGTCTTGTTCAAACTAAGTGTATATGTTTTACCGTATTCTCCGCCTTCTTTTTCAGTGATTTTAATACCTGATTCAGCTTTTAATACATCCTTCAAAGAAGCGACTGTCAATACAGGGCTTATAGTGGATGTTGCACCATCACCTTTACCACCCGTTGTTAACGTCAACTGTCCTTTATCATTACTGCCTAAGGAAATATTCATCACAGGGTTATCAAAATGTACTCCGGTGAAAGTAGGTGCTTTTAGCATACCGATTCGCAAGATAGAAGACGTTGGATCTTTGTAAGTAATCAAGTTATCAGAGCTATATAAAGTTGGCGCTGCATACTCACTTTTACCATCAGGAGCTTTAGCACCTGCTTGTGGAGCGACTCCATACACAGTGTTTACCTTACCTTGGATTTTAATTTCTTTATCCCCCGGCGTATATACACGTGTATCCGGTGTAGCGTCAGATACAGTACCATCTGCCTTAAACGGCACATCATTACCTGCCAAGATTGTATTGCGTTTTTCTAAGGCTTTTAATTGAGCTACATTGACTGCATCTGTATCTTCTGCACCTGCTGCTACATTGATAATTTGACGAGTTACACGATATTCTGGACGACTATTACCTACTGATAAGGCTGAACGATTGGCTTTCCATGTACTTGTCAGCATATCTCTAGCTTGTCCATATAAAACCTTCGCCTTATCTAATCGTTCTTTTACCGCATATCGATTACCTGCTGGAGCATTAGCATACTCATTTTCTAGTTCTGTTACTTTTGCTTTTGCAGCTATCACATTAGGATCTGTTTCAACCTCTGCATTCTCTGCCTCTTCATTAACAAAATGAGGCCCATGCAAAGAAGGGTCATATCCTTGGTTAGACGGAGAGTCTACTCCCCGATTAGCATATGTTCCTGAACCTAATGCTATACCAGTTCTTACATCTGTATATGCCCTTTCCCCAATACTGATACCCGAAGTTGCTGTGATTCCCGTTTCTTTATTTCCTACTTTTGTACCCGCACCAATAGCAATGGTAGAAGTTCCATTAGCCACACTCATTGCCCCTACAGCAATGGCTGATGTATCTCTTGCTTCAGCACTATAACCTACTGCCACAGTTTGTTTATAAATTGTGATTGAAGAATCACCTATCGCTACACTTTCCATGGCACTAGTAGATCCTCGACCAACAGCTACACTATTCAACCCTTTAGCATGAGAAGATCCACCCACTGCTACTGAATCTTCCGAAGCTTTAGAGCGAGCACCTACAGCAAGACTAAAGTTTCCAGAGGTAATTGCATTTTCTCCAATATTAACACTATACTTGCCAGCACTTCTAATACCAAACCCAATTGCCACGGTATTTTCAGAGTCATTACCTATATTAGTACCACGACCTATCGCAATACTATTTAATGCATGTGCTGCTGCTCTTGGGCCAATAGCAATAGCACCTTCTTGGGTAGCACCGTCATTATTTTCATTACTATCTACACCAAGGTCTCGACTTTTAATGGAAATATACCGCGGTTTTTCTCGTTCTAGTCGATTACGAAGCACGCGGAGCTGCCCTACAGTAGCCGCATCTGTATCTTCAAACCCCGCTGCCACATTCGTTATTTGACGGGTATGCTGGATTCCATCTTTTAGACCACCTACAGACACCGCCCCATCCGTAGCATTCCAAGCACTACTTATAGCATCATTACCCGCTTTATTAGCTTCTTCTATCGCTGCTGCATAAGCCTTCTCTGCATCGACCAGATCTTGATCTACTTTAGTTTTTTGCGCATTCGCAGTTGCTATAACTGCAGCATCTTTACTTGCTTCCGCTCTTTTAACCTCTTCTTCTGCTTGTAGTACTTTATAATTAGCTTGACGAATTTTTTCATATAAGGCTTCAAGCTTTGGATTATCCGCCCCAGCTTCACCAACTTTATAATGTGTATTACTCATTGGATTATAGCCAATATAACTAGCCGTTTTCCCTGATCTATCTGCAATGGAGTTAACCCCTATAGCGACAGCTCCATCTACTGTAGCTTTAGTTTCTTTACCGATAGCTATACTATTAGTCCCTGTACTTTCACTTTGGAGACCTATGGCCACCGTAGATTCTCCAGTCCCTTTTGACTCTTTACCTATAGCTAAACTATTGGTTCCCACACTTTCACTCTGTGTACCTATAGCTATAGTAGATGCTCCAGTTGCTTTTGATCCTTTTCCTATGGCCGCAGTAGATTCTCCAGTTGCCTTAGCTTCCTTTCCAAAGGCCAAACTATTCGTTCCTATACTTTCACTTTGTGGGCCTATTGCTGCGGAAGATTCTCCGTTAGCTTTCGCTTCTTTACCAAATGCTAAACTATTAGATCCTGCACTTTTACTTTGTGTGCCTATGGCCACCGAAGATTCTCCATTCGCTTTAGCTTCTTTTCCTAAAGACAAGCTATTAATCCCTATACTTTCACTTTGATCCCCAATCGCTACAGACGATTCTCCGCTAGCTTTAGAATTTTTACCGATGGCAACAGCATGATTCGCTTCCACTTTAGAAGTATCCCCTATTGCGATGGCAGACGCACCATTAACTGACGCTGTGCTTACAATAGCTACAGATTTTTCTCCTGTAACTTGTCCACTCTCTACAAAATGGGAATCTCCCTCTGCATAACCTACTGCATGACTTCCCAACACTAACATACTTGCCACATACACTGCTACTTTTTGTTTCTTCATGTTGTTCCTCTCATCTTCCGATCTAGTCATCTTGCTCGGCTAGGTCTTGTATCAATCAAGTTGAAACAGAATTAATTTTAATTTATTATATACCATTTGTGTATACTATTCAAATTGAATTTTTTAAATTTTATTCATATATGTAACATGTTCACTAGAACATATATAAAAATATTTTTAGAAGTTTCTTTACATTTCTACTCAGTTTAGTTAGGGATAGCAAGCATATAATCCTTCCTATGTTCATATACATGTGATGCTGTATCTGAAATAGGACTAATTTATATGCTCACACACCCACATTATTACTAAGCTTATCCTATTTACACTCAATAACTCAAATGTAATCTTCTTATCATTTTTCACTTAATCGTTTGAATAACTCAGCAATTTGTTCTTGTTGCTTTTCATTTAACTCTTTCAATAGTTCTACCTGTTTTTCTAACCCTTTTATCGTTTTCAACTGTTCCTTTTGTACTCTAGTCTGAGCTTCTAAGGCAGACACTTTGTCTTGTAATGTGTAGGATGCACTGATAGGTCCTTGACGAAATGTGTCTTTTACAGCCGTTTCATCAGCACGTGCGCCGAATTTCCAAGTCACGCTAGCGTTCATCATAGTTTCATCTCCATGACCATTTAAGGATGCTCCTAGGTGGAACATTGTGGATTCGTTTTTGAAATGATTTACGCCCAATGCTAATGCGCTAGAACCTTTATAATGTCCTACGCCTGCAGAAATTTGAGTTGGCTCTAATGGATCGTACTGAATGGTCTGTAATCCTGCTAAGGCTGCTGCTTGTGCACCTATACGATTCATACGGTTATTCACATTCATCACCGCATTAGATACGCCTTTCAACTGAGATACATTAACCGCATCTGTATCAAGGACACCTGGTGCCACATTTGCCATCACTTGACCACCTGCAGAAATACCAGATTTCATCACTGGATTTCCATTTGCATCTACCATTGGTTTTTTTGTATTAGGGTCAACCACGATTGTTGGAGAACCGAAGGATACTACTTTCGTAGGATCTACTACTTCTCTACCATCTTTATCAATGATAGGGTTACCATTCACATCTCTTACTTTAGCCGTTTCCGGAGTTACCACCAATCCATCTGGAGTAAATGCAGTAGATTGTGCCGGTTTCACTGGTTCAGGTTTTGCATCAGCTTTTGGTTTACCATTTTCTAGGTTATCAGCTTTATAGTATTTACCATCCACTAATACTAACGGATTACCTTTTTCATCCTTAGGTGTAGGCGTGTTGAAAGTCAATCCTGTGCCAGTCAATCTAGATGTAGGACCTTCTTGGATTCTATCATTAGACACTGGATTCAATGGTTTAGCTTCTGTAGCAGGTTGACCATTAGTCACCAATTTACCAGTAGTATCTTTGATGGTACCTGCTGGATATGGTTTTCCATCAATGATGACAGTACCTTCAGGATATACTTTACCTTCTTTAACAACCGCTTTTTCAGGATAGTATTTACCATCTACTACTTTCAATGGGTTGCCTGCTTTGTCAGTTTTGCTTTCAAAGTTAGCACTGTTCAATTTTTCTAAGTCTTTCGCTAATTGAACGGACAATTTACCATCTGTATTGAATACGCCGATGTTGCCTGTTGTTGTAGCATCTTTCGCTACTGGTTTACCAGTATCTTCACGGTTGCCACCAGTCAATTGTACAGTAGAGTTCAATGGTTTGCTGATAGATTCGCCGTCATCACCTTGGAAACGAAGTCCGTCGTCCATAGTCGCAACGTCACGAAGTTTACCATCTGTACCAGTGTATTGGATACGATCCATAGTTGGTGCGTCTACAATTGGAGATTTACCTGCTTTTGGTGTCACTACTGTTTTACCATCTTTAGTTTCTACAGTCACATCTGCTGGAACATACCATTTGCCGTCATTGGCACGAACTGCATCTTTCGGTGTGTCGTTCAAATCAGCTGGAGCTTTGCCTGTAGAAATATCTACTTTAGAAGCATCTTTACCATCTTTGTCAGTACCAGTATTATTCAATGTCAATGTACCTTTGCCATCTTTCGCTGTCGCAGACACGCCATCTTTACCAGCTGCATTTTTCACGATCATAGCACCATCTTTGGCCGGTGTTACATCCGCTTTTGGTACTGGTTTTGCATTGGCTTTTGGTTGTTTTGTCACTGGATCAATGTCGGATTCTTTGTAGTAGTAATCATCACCAACTTTCACAAGGTTGTTACCATTTTTGTCAACTGCTGTACCACCGGCTGTGACAGAGTCAATTTTTAGATTTCTATTTACATCTACTTTGATAAAAGTAGTTTCCTCCTTAATACCATCTTCATTAACTCCATCTACAGTTACCATAGATACATTCGTATTGGCACCATCTGCGAATTTCACATGATCATTAGGATTCACTTTATCATAAGCTTTTGTTTCTTTACTGAAATCTTTATTAGTCGATCCAAGGCCTATATTCCACCCCGATGCTTGAATCGCATTAGCAACGGTATTACCAGTTACAACACCAGAACCAGTATTAGTAATTGTATCCTCCTTAGGGTTAATATGTAATGGAGCACCTACTAAATTTCCATGTTCATCTTTGTTAATACTTGCCACTCTATCATCTTTATCTAGCTTATAAAAATGATTTCCAACTCTAAGAGCTCTAGTTCTCTTACCATCTGCGTGAGTGATTGTTACTTTATTCGTAACTTCTCCCTCTTTGATACCTACCGTAATTTCACGAGTACCATCTGCCAATGTTTTACCAGTAATTTCAATACCATTACTGCCTTTAAAGTCCACTACATTAGCATTTTTCACCACGTCTTTGTAATTATTGCCATCTTTGGCAGATACAACCCAGCCCATATTTTGTAAGTCACCTACTGTAGCTGCTGCGTTTTTATTCACAGGCGCATCGACTGTACCTTCCAAATCAACTAAATTTGCTGGTGTTGTGTTAGGAGTAGCACCTGGCGCTGTACCTGTTGGTGTAGTATCTACAGTTTTAGTATTCAACGTGGAACCTACACCTGTAATTTGTGTTGGTTTGCCATCCTTAGATGTGACATTTAATGCGGAAGATGGTTGTGCATCTGATGCATTATTCGCAGCTGGTTTCGCCGCTTCTGCTTTCATCGTCACAGGGCTCACTGGTGTAACAGGTGTTGTTGTTACATCCACTGGTGTTGCACCTGGTTTTGGAGCGCCATTCACTACATCAGCTGGTTTGTAATAGTTGTCGCCCACTTTCGTGTACGTATTACCTTTCCCATCTGTATAGGTATTTGGGCTGCCTACGTTCAATGTGCCTGTATCCACATTGGTGAAAGTCACATTATCCTTTGTAGCGTATGTAATTTTACCATTTGCATCCTGCTTCACAGTCAAGTTATTGCCTGCTACCATTTCCACAGTATTGCTTGGTTTAATTAACTCCCCATCATCCTTAGTTCCAGTAAGTTTTTCTCCCCCCTCAGCAGATGTTTTTAAGTTGAATCCTGCATTGTTAATCGCTTCCGCTACATTTTGTACGGTAGCCACTTTGTTCAATCCTGCCTCATCATGAGCTTTTTGAGCTGCGTCTACTGGTGTTTGTTTAGCTGCTACATCAGCTTTCTTATCTGCCACAGCTTGTTGTAATGCTGGGTCCTTCGGATTAGCTGCTAATGCTTTTTCTGCGTCTTTTAAAGCTTCTCGTGCTGCAGACAAGTCTTTTTCAGCAGCTGCTAAGGTTTCTTTTAATTGTTTAGCTGTAGCTGGATCTGCAGGTGTAGCAATAGCTCCTGTTTCCTTATTATCCGTACCTACTACTGGTTTCATTTCACCTGTAGTTACTTTTACACCATTTTCATCAACTGTTACAGAACCATTAGCTGCTTTTACATTAAATGTAACATCACTTGCCGTGTTACCCTCACGAGTTGTTACCACCGCTGTAGTACCACGACCATTGACAAAGTTCACTGTATCATATGGCTTTACAAAATCACGAGATTCTCCATTATTTTGTAAATTCCAACCTGCATTTAATACATCGGACACTGTGGCTGCATTGTTACCAATATACTTCGGATTAGTTTGTCCATCTTTTGTTTTTGGATTTGCTAATGCTGTAGCTTCTTCTGCTGTTAATGGCGCTTTGTTGATATTTTCTACATTACCTGTTTTTTCTGTACCATCAGGATTTGTAATTGTTTTGGATCCATCATTTACATTTGGAATATTGTTCTTCACATTTTTCAATGTAGTCGGACTAGTTGTACCTTCTGGTCCATTGATAGATGTAACCACATCACCTTTTGGAACTTCTGCACCAGATCCATCTGGATTTTCAAAGAATTTAAGTTCTTCTTTTCCAGTATCTGGATTAGTAACCATCTTAGGATATACTTTTGTTCCATCTGCTTTAGTATAGTTCACAGGTGTTACAGAGTTATTCGTAGATACTTGGTCATCTACTTTTACAGTGATGGTACGAACACCATCCACCGTTTTACCAGATACGATGGCTGTACCTTCGCCTACAAATTTCACTTCGTTTGCATTTTTCACGGTATCTGTATAGGCCTTATCTGTTTCCCCTGTTGTTTTGTCAGCAGATACAATCCAACCCATGTTACGCAAATCGCCTACCGTAGCAGCTGTATTATCGCTTACTTTTGGTTTTGAACCATCTATTGGAGTCGATAAATCGACTAAACCATGGTTCGCTTTTGTAGAACCTGGAACTTCTTTTCCATCTACTGTATCACCATATTTGTGTAAACCAGATGTTACATTTCCTAATTGTGTAGGATCTGTTGTCTTCTTATTTGGTTCAGCATCTGTATTTTTAACATTTGGGTTCACCAAAGAAGAGGTTAATGGGTTCGCAGTTGTATCAATTGGTTTGATAACATTTCCATTTTCATCCACAGGTTTACCATCTTTATTCACTTTCGTACTTGGTTTACCATTTGCATCAATTGGTTGACCTTTATCATTCACTGTATAATAATCATCTCCAATTTTAGATACTGGTGTACCATCTGCTGTAGTGTATGTTACCGGTAAACCTGTTACATTGTAGGTAACATTGCTTGTGGTTCCATCTTCAGATGTGGTCACCACAGCTGTCGTATTCACACCATTTACAAAGTTTACAGTATCGAATGGTTTTACGAAGTCTTTTGCAGTGCCGTTATTTTGTAAGTTCCAACCTGCATTTAATACATCGGACACTGTAGCTGCATTGTTACCAATATACTTAGGATTTGTTTGTCCATCTTTTGTTTTTGGATTTGCCAATGCGGCTGCTTCTTCCGCTGTTAATGGCGCTTTGTTGATGTTTTCTACATCTCCTGTTTTTTCTATACCATCAGGATTTGTAATTGTTTTGAATCCATCATTCACATTTGGAATGTTATTTTTAACATTGCTTAAGGATGTTGGACTTGTTGTTCCTTTTGGTCCATTGATAGTCGTTTTTACTGGACCTGTTACATCCGCTCCTTTTCCATCTGGTTTTGTATTAAAGATTTGGTTACCATCTTTATCTTTCTTACCAGTTGGATATACTTGGTTGCCATCTTTATCTGTATATACCACAGGTGTTACAGCATTGTTCGTAGACGTTTGGTCATCCACTTTCACAGTAATAGTACGCACACCATCCACTGTATCACCAGATACGATGGCAGTACCTGCACCTACGAATTTCACTTCGTTCGCATTTTTCACTGTATCAGAGTACACATTAGTCAAATCACCGGTCTTTTTATCGGCAGATACAATCCATCCCATATTGCGTAGGTCACCTACAGTAGCGGCTGTATTGTCGCTCACTTTTGGTTGTCCATTTTCTGGTTTGGATAAATCAACTAAGCCACGGTTTTTACCTGTTGTACCTGGTACATTATCTCCATATGTATCTAAGCCAGATGTTACATTAGTCACTTTCACTGGAGACGTACCATTAGGACCAGACACTTTCAAGTCTCCCGCATCTGTTTTAGACAACTTAGGACCTTGATCTCCACCTACTTGTACTGTATCAAAAGATACATCATTTTTAGTGGTAAATGTAAATTTACTACCATCTTGTGTAATCTTGATGTTTTTATCCGCTTCAAAAGTAACTTTGTCGCCTGATTTAACAAGTTGATTAGTGGCTTCTTTTCCTAATTCTCCATCATTTGTTTTCGCAGATGTAGCCGTCCATGCTGCATTGTTGATAGCATTAACAACATTACCTACCGTAGCGACTTTATTTTCATCACCATTATTGGCTTCCACAGTACCTGGTTTGTCACCTGTAGTAACATTATTGATCGTACCTGTGTTAACTTTCACACCTGCATCATCAACAACTAAAGAACTATCTGCTGGTTTTACAGAAATTGTATTTCCTGTATCATCCTTTTGTAAGCCCTTGCCAAGATTTACACTATATTTTACAGTAGATATTTTGCCATCTGTACTTGCCACTGTTGCGGTTGTCCCCTCGCCATCGATGAAGTTTACAGTATCATATGCTTTTACGAAATCTACTTCAGTTCCATTGCCTTGTAAATTCCAACCAGCATTCAATACATCAGATACTGTAGCGGCATTGTTAGGATTCACATAATCATTGCCAGCTGTATTCGTTGTATTTGGTGCTGCTTGAGCTGTGGTAGCATTACTTGGACCTGTTGTAGCATCGTTATTCTTCGTATCAGGAAGATTAGCTTTTACGTTGGACAATGTGGTTGGAGTAGTTGTTCCTTTTGGCCCGTTCACAGAGGTAATAACTTCTGTGCTTGGAATTTCTTTACCCGTACCATCTGAATTTTCAAAGAATTTAACTGTCTTAGTTCCATCTCCATTATCTACTTCTTGCGGATACACTTTAGTACCATCTGCTTTTGTGTAATTCACAGGAGTTACAGTTTTATTGATACCTGTTTGATTATCTACTTTTACAGTGATGGTACGAACATTACCCTCTGTTTTACCAGATACAATAGCACTACCTTCACCGACAAATCGCACTTCATTGGCATTTTTTACTGCCTCAGAATATGCAGTGGCAGTTGTTATTCCATTAGCGCCTGTTGTTTTATCGGAGGACACAATCCAACCCATGTTGCGCAAATCGCCTACAGTAGCAGCATTTGTATTCGCTACAGAATTATCATTAAGATTACGCAAACTATTTTTAGCTAGTTGTACACCATTTACTTTAGGGTCTGTATAGTTAACTAAATTACTTGTTACACTAGTAATTGGGTTCCCACCATTATCCAAACCATTATTAGTTAAAGATACTGGTTGTTTACCATTAGTAGCAGGTGTAATTGTCACGCCATCACTATTGATTACAGTTTTATCACCAGCTTGGTTTTTAAATTCAGCACTTGTTAGACCAGTTAATTCTTTTTGTAAAGAATAGATAAAGTTTTTACCATCTTGTTTAACGGCTAAATTGTCACCAGCTTTGAAAGTTACTGTATTACCTGCTTTGATCAACTCTGTAGCAGCACCAGACACAATACCAGAGCCATCTTTATCTGCTGTCGCTTTCCAACCCATTTCTGTTAAGGTATTCACCAATTGATCAGCAGTCACCAATTTGCCATTTGTCGTATCCGCTGTTGGCACGCCATCAGCTCCTGTTGTTAGGCTTGCTGTTTTTGGTTTTAATGTGATCGTATCCTCTGCTGCACTCACTTCTAGCAAAGTACCATCGCTAGATTTAACAGTGAAAGCAATCCCATTTTCTTTGTTTAATGCTTGTTTCTTAGTTTCTGTAGCAGCATTATCATCTGTTTGGCCTTTTAATTGGATAGTATTATTGGCTAGTTTATGGAATTGACTACCGTTAATAGCATCTTTGGAATCTGCAGAAACATCTCCATCTTTTACATTTGTAACTTTCACTGGATCTGTACCATTAGGGCCAGATACTTTAAGGTCTCCCGCATCAGATTTACTTAATTTAGGGCCTTGATCTCCACCTACTTGTACAGTATCGAAAGATACATTATCTTTTGTAGCAAAGGTAAATTTACTACCTGCTTGTGTAATCTTAATATTTTTATCTGCTTCAAAAGTAACTTTGTCTCCTGCTTTCACAGATTGATCTGTTGGTGCTGCACCTAACTCACCTGCTGATGTTGCTGCAGATGTTGCTGTCCATGCTGCACTATTTACAGCATTGACTACAGAATCTACAGTAGCCACTTTACCAGTATCGCCATCTTTTACTTTCACAGTACCAGGGTTAGTACCAGTAGTAACAGATTCAATTTCACCAGTATTTACTTTTAAACCCTTTTCATCAGTAGTTAACGTTTTATCTCCAGCTTTGACCTTTAAGCCCGCATCAGTTACTTCTAAGGATTTATCAGCTGTATTGACGGTTAAACCAGCATCCGTTGTTTTTAATGACTTATCTCCTGGGTTTACCTTAACTCCATCTGTTCCTACGGTTAAAGATTTGTCAGCTGCGGTCACAGTAATTTTGTTGGTCGCATCATCTTTTTTCAAGCCATCGCCAAGGTTTACGCTGTATTTCACAGTAGATGTTTTACCATCTGTACTTTCCACAGTAGCTGTCGTGCCATCTCCATTGACAAAGTTCACTGTATCATAAGGCTTCACGAAATCTACAGCTTTATTATTACCTTGTAAATTCCAACCAGCATTCAACACGTCAGATACAGTAGCTGCATTGGTCGGATTCACTTGATTAGTAGTGTTTCCTAATGTTGGCGCCGCTTGAGATGTAGTGGCATTACTTGCTCCTGTAGTAGCATCGTTATTTTTAGTACTCGGTAAATTACCTGCCACATTAGAAATCGCATTACCGCCATTATTCAAGCCTGTCGTCGTTAACGAAACAGGTTGTTTCCCCGCAGTTACTGGAGTGACTGTCACTCCAGCACCATTGATATCAGTCGTATCGCCTGCATCATTTTTAAACTGAGCGCTTTTTAATCTCGTTAATTCTGGATTCAAGGAATAGGTGAATTTAGACGTCACACGTGTTCCAGTTTGACGGTCCGGATTATCTGGATCTTCATAGACTGGTCTAGATGCATCTTCTTGATGTAACACCAAATTATCGCCTACACGAATTTTTACTTCATCACTAAGGCGAATCTTATCGATATTGCCTGTAGCTGTTCCAGGGTTTTCTCGTGTTGTTGTTTTACCATCCGCAGAATGTACTTCAGTTCCTTTTGTAGCTAGCGCTCCATTTAATTTCAATACACCAGAGCTAGTTTTATCTTTTTCAGCTTCTACAGCCCAACCACTGGACATTCGTTTTGTAACAGAATTCAACTGAGAACCATTGATAGCGTCTGTAGAATCATCGGCAATTCGGCCAGCTGCTACATTTTTCAATTGTCGCTCTGCCCCTGGTGAACCAAAAGAAACTACGTCACCTTCAGAAGTATTTGTGCCACCTGCCCAATAGAATGTATAAGCTACTTTTTTACTATCAAAGGGTACAATTTTACCTTCATTATCATAAGAAATATCTGTTTGACGAGTACCAATGGAATTCATATCAGCTCTAGATCCAGTTCCGATAGCTACCCCATTTTGTAACTCAGAAATAGCCCCTGTACCTAAAGCTACACCACCTAATTTTGTCACACGAGCACCTGTACCAATCGCCGTTCCTAAATCTCCAGTAGATAAGGAATGTACCCCCATAGAAATAGATCCATGACCATTTTTATTTGTTGTTGAGGAATAATCTAATGTAGTTGTATTTAAGGTGCCTCCATTTGTTAACTCTCCATAAGCTTGTTGGATTGTACCACTAGTGTTCTCCATTTCTACCGAGCGGATGGTTCGTTCAATTTGTTCTCCGCCAATGGTCTCTGTTTTTTTAGTGGATTTGATAATCGTGTGGCCTTGTGCATCTTTTTTCTCTTTTTGATAGTTCACAGTTTGTGCAGCTACCTTAGTAATTTCGGAACCACCAATCATAATAGAGGAATCACCTTGTGCCTGTGTTCCTAAGCCCATAGCAATAGCACCTTGCTCACCAGAAGCAACAGCACCTTGACCTACCGCAATATCTGCCACTTTTTTAGCTTTTGCCAATTGACCTACGGCTACAGAAGCTTCAACTGCTTGGGACTCATCACCAACAGCAACGGCAGAACCTTTTGATACTGATTTATTACCCACAGCAACAGCATTTACATCTGCTTGAGAACTATAACCAAAAGCTACTGCAGACTCCTTTGCTCGTGCAGCTGTACCAGCCGCTACTGCATAATTACCTCGTGCTTCCGATCCCATACCAATAGCGACTGCCGCCTCTGCATTCGCCACTACAGAAGCACCAGAACCAATAGCTGTGGCACCAAAGGCACCTTTACGAACAATGGAATTCGTACCGATGGCCACCCCTAATGGTGTCGTGGAGTGGGCCTGCATGCCGATAACTGTAGACCCATCTTGACCATAGCTAGCACGCCAAGCTCTATCTAAACCTACACCTACAAGCTCCTTATATTTATCGGCAATCGTAATAGGTTGTCCATTTTTTCCTGTCCCTGGAGTTACCTCAGCATTATAATCATTGACGCCTTTAGCCTCTCCACTATCAGGATTTTTGGCTTTAAAATATTTCTTTTGGTCATAGGCTTGAATATCATTACCACCGATAACGATAGAACCCATACCGGCTACAGATTGCGCACCAATGGCTACTGATTGGTCACCAATGGCACGGGTGTTACGGCCTAAGGCTGTACCTTCATTAATATCTACGCCTTGAAACGAAAAGAACCCTTCTGACTGGGCCTTTCCTGTTTTTTTGAAATAATCCAATTTACTGGTAGTCCCACCAAAAGCTTTCACCAATACAGTTGCATTATCATCTGCATCTGTACCAACGCCAAGAGGGTTTCCATCATCCCCTACGGAGCGATACCCTACCCCTGCACCAGCACCGACCGCAACTGAATTGTTAACGGCAGTATTATCCTTATTAAGTCCTGTATAGGCATTTGTACCAATAGCTACACTACCGTCATCTCCCCGTCTTCCCGTACTAGCATCATCTTTTTCATGACCATTTCTATTACTTCCCGCCATGGCTTTAAAGCCAATGGCAACACTACGTCCCCCACCTTGGTCACGGCTTTTTGCATCCTTACCAATGATGATATCTCCCACTTGTTTGGCAGTTGCTGAGTTACCAATTGCTATTGTATCAGCTGCTTTTGCATATGCTTGCGCTCCCAAGGCTAAGACTCCTTCTTGTTCTGCCTTCGCTGAGTTACCTATAGCAATTGTATTTTTAGCAGTAGCTCTAGCCTCATATCCTAAAGCTGTAGCTCCTTCTTGATTCGCAAAAGCTTTTCCACCGACCGCTGTGGTGAACTTATTCATTGATGTTGTACTACTACCCAAGGCAACACTGAATTCATTCGATGCATTTGCAGCATTACCGATAGCAATGGAATTCTCACCACTTGCTTGACTTCTGGAGCCTACTGCCACTGCTTGCTTATTAGTTGCATTAGTTTGTAACCCAATAGCAACTGACCAGTTACCAGTAGATTTAGATCCAAAACCTAAGGCAATTGCACTGTCTTCTGTAGATTTTGCTCCTTTACCTATGGCCACACCATTGTTCTTCTCAGCTTTTGTTTCTTGCCCCAAGGCTACAGCACCAGAAGCACTAGCTGTAGCCGTTTTCCCCAAGGCCACAGCACCAGATCCCCCTGCAGTCGATTGCTCTCCAAAAGCAACACTCTCATTTCCCCCTGTGCCTGCCTGATTTATAGTCGCACTGACTGTACTTGTCATCACTGAACTCACCGCCATAGCCATAGCAGCAGAGCTAATGACAATAGCTTTCGCCTTATTGCGACCTACTCGTTTTGCTAGTTCTGATACAACAATATAACAACCTTTTGTTTTACTCCAAACAACTTTATAAATATGATTCAATGACATATAGCCACTCTCCTTTATTAAAACTATCAATACCAGAGTAGATAATAGATACCATTTTTGTATACAAACCTTTATAAAAAAACGACTATAACTCGATCTGTGATGAAGCTATAGTCGGTTAATACATAAGTTTACTTATATTTATAAATTTATAAAGGTCTTGCATTTCTTACTTTATCTATATTTAATTTTTGTTATCCTTATTATATATTCCACTTTTGATTTTTTTCAATACAAATTATCTTGATATTCAAAATTGGTATAATTACATATTTAAACAATATATACAATACCCCCCCCCACTTTTTTCAAGTTTGAATACTTATTCACCTTCATTCTAAAAATTATATTCTATTTTTCTATTCATAACATAAACAATTACACCAAACAAAGATATATTCATAATTTATAAAATTCACGAAATATATAATATACAATTCGAATAATTTTTCCAATTGGATAATAATCTACATTTATTTGATTATATACATTTTGTGGAATCTATTTAAAATATCTCCTACAATATTAAATATTACAAAAACTCATTACAAGATACTGTAATGAGTTTCAATCTAAGCTTTCAACATTTGAAGGTAACACAAAACCCCCGACTTTCACAATCCTGTGAAAGCCGAGGGCTAATGAATTCAGTATTCGATTATTTGCGTGCCATAGATTTACGTACGTCGAAGGCAACCGCTACAACAATGATTAAACCTTTGATAATCAACTGCCAGTATGGTCCCATTCCAACGAATGTTAAACCATAGTTAATAACTGTAAAGATCAGCACACCTGCGATGATACCAGGTACAGTACCGATACCACCAGTAATGGATACACCACCTACCACAGAGGCTGCGATAGCATCTAACTCGTACATGTTGCCATAGTTGTTAGTAGCACCACCAGTACGAGCTGCTTCTAGAATACCACCTACACCGTATAAGGCACCAGCAATAACATAGATAATAACAAGTGTTACTGCTACGTTGATACCGGATACGACAGCTGCTTGTGGGTTACCCCCAATGGCAAACATGTTTTTACCAAGAATTGTTTTGTTATATACCACATACATAATTAAAGAAATCACAGCAGCGATAATAACAATATATGGAATCGTCATAAATCCTAGGTCTAAAGAACCTGTACCAATTTGTGTAAACTCTGGACGTAAACCACCAATCGGTTGAGAGTTATTTGGTTCCATATCAAAGTACAAGGAACAAATACCATAGGTAATAACCATGGTACCTAGTGTGGAAATAAATGGTACAATTTTTAAGTACGCCACGATGACACCAGATACTAAACCGATGATAGCACCCACCACGATAGCAATGACGATTGGTAGAATCAATGGTAATTCTGGTAAATGTTCAAAGAATGGACGGGGATAATCTGGCAACTGTGTTAAAGATGCAGATACAACCGCTGTCAAGCCTACTACACGCCCTGCGGACAAGTCACAACCTGCGGTGATCAAAATCATAGCAGAACCTAACGCAATAATAACACGTGGAGAAGATTGAATTAAAATATCACGAAAACTTGTGACGGATAAAAAGTTCGGGCTATACATAGAAATAGCCGCTACTAGTACTACTAGTACCAAATAGATAATATTTTGGGAAAGAAACTTTCCTAACTTACCTTGGCTCATACAATACCTCCTAGACTAAACCAGCTGTTGCTAGTTCCATAATTTTTTCTTCAGTCGCTTCATGAGCATCTAAAATACCGCTCATATATCCATTACTCATCACCATAATGCGATCACTCATACCCAATAACTCCGGCATTTCTGAGGAAATCATAATGATACTTTTACCAGCACTAGCCAGTTCATTAATAATGGAATAAATTTCATATTTCGCTCCTACATCGATGCCCCGTGTCGGTTCATCTAAGAGTAGGATTTCTGGGTTCGTATTTAACCAACGGGCAATCAATACCTTTTGTTGGTTACCACCAGAAAGACTTTGAATTTTCGTTTCTGTAGACGGTGTTTTCACTCGTAAAGAAGCCACACCATCTTTTGTATCGTCTAGTCGTCTTGCATCATTTAATAGTTTAAACTTGTTTTCATATTTTGGTAGAGCCGCCATCGTTGTATTATCTACAATAGTGAGCATTGGGAAAATTCCTGTAGTACGGCGTTCTTCTGTAAGCAATGCCATACCCAGTTTTTTCGCATCCCGTGGGTGACGAATACGCACTTCTTTATCGTGCAAGTAAATCTTTCCAGATTCAATGCCACGAAGACCGAATAAGGCTTCGATAACCTCTGTTCGCTGCGCCCCTACTAGACCACCTACACCAAGGACTTCACCTTTACGAAGAGAGAAGCTTACATCTTTAAAAGAATGTGGATGAATAGATGTTAATTTTTCTACACGTAATACTTCTTCACTTGGAGTATTTGTTTTTTCAGGGAATAACTGTGTCATTTCACGACCTACCATTCGTTGAATGATAAGATCTGTTGTTAATTCATCAGCATGCCAAGTACCTATATATTGACCATCACGCATAATCGTTACTTCATCAGATATGCGCAGGATTTCTTCCATTTTATGAGAAATATATATAATTGCAACTCCTTTTTTACGCAAGGAGTTAATGATTTTGAAAAGATGTTCTACTTCATCACTCGTTAGGGAAGAGGTAGGTTCATCCATAACAATAATTCTAGATTGGTGAGACACTGCTTTTGCAATCTCAATATTTTGTAGCTTAGAAACAGATAAATCACCAGCTAATTGTTCTGGATCGATATCTACATCGATTTCATTAAACAAGGCTAGTGTGTCTTCTTTCATTTTTTTATGGTCCACAAATGTAAAAGGACCAATTTTTTTGGTTGGGAATCGACCTAACCATAGATTTTCCATAACATTACGCTGTAATACAGGGTATAACTCTTGGTGGATCATGGAAATTCCCATTCCAAGAGCTTTTCGGGAATCTGTCATTTCTACTACTTCGCCATCAATGACCACGTCCCCTTGATCAGGCTTATAAATACCGAACAGGCATTTCATAAGAGTAGACTTTCCCGCGCCATTCTCTCCCATTAGAGCATGTACGGTGCCTGGTCGGACTTTGAAAGTGACATTATCCAAGGCCTTTACGCCAGGAAATTCCTTCGTAATTTGGCGCATTTCTAATATGTACTCGCCCATACATTTTCCTCCTACTAATCAGATAATAAAGGGGGCAAAATGCCCCCTTACTGCATTTTCTTATTTGTCACCTAAAATCTTATCCGCATTTTCTTTTGTTACGATTTCGTAAGGTACCCAAATATATTTACCATCAACAATATCAAAACCTGTATTGTCTTTATTTGGTGTTTCGCCTTTCGCTAACACATAGGAAAGATTAAATACAGCTTGACCTTGTTTTTTAGCATTGTTTAATACTGTACCCAATAATGTGCCGTCTTTCAACGCTTGTACTGCTGGAGTTGTAGCATCAACGCCTACTACTGGAATGTATTTGCCATTTGTGAAGTAGCCTGCTGCTTTCAACGCTTCAATAGCACCTAATGCCATGTCGTCATTGTTACAGATAACAGCATCGATTTTGTCGCCGTAACGGCTCAAGAACGCTGCCATTTTTTCTTGACCTTTAACGCGGTCCCACATACCTGTATCGCTAGCTAACTCTTCTACTTTCATACCTTCTTTTTTAAGGGATTCTACAGAGTATTGTGTACGAAGTACAGCATCTTGGTGACCTGGTTCGCCAGTGATCATAACATAGTGGATAACACCATCATTGCTATGGTATGCTTCAGGATGTTTTTTGAAGTAATCTGCTAAGATTTTACCTTGCATTTCACCACTTTGTTCAGCTTTCGCACCTACATAGTATACTTTATCCCATTTCGCCATATCTTCTTTCAATGGTTCACGGTTCAAGAATACCAACGGAATGTTAGCTGCTTTTGCTTTATCAATGATAACGCCTGCTGCTGTGCGGTCTACCACGTTAACGCCGATTGCTTTGTACTTCTTATTGATGAATAAGTCAATCTTTTCGTTTTGTGTTGGTTGAGAGTTTTGGCTATCTACGATATCCACTTTAGCTTTGTCTTTCGCAGCTTTATCAATTTCTGCACGAACGCCACTCATGAAAGTGTCATCAAATTTGTAAATAGCAACCCCAATTTGAGGTTTGTCACCGCTTGCTCCTTGATCGCTTCCGCAACCACCTAACACAAGTGCACCTACTGCTGCAGATGCAAGCATCGCTGCTTTCCAAGATCGTTTCATAATAATATCCTCCTTTTAGATATCCTATATACCTATAAGACTAGTGTATCTAGTCGTGGTACCTACCGTAACCAAGCTTCTTCAGCTCGTTTTGCACTGACAATATCAATCATCCCTAGCAATGTATAATAGGAACCATTGCCGGAATATTCTAGATTGATTGTATGTGCTTTGTATGAATTGCGTTCTAACACACCTCGAAGAATAGGGTCCATCACTCCTACCGCATTACCCATAGCACTGCTCAAAATAATCCGCTCTGGATTAAATAAGTTTGCAATATTAGCTAAGGCAATGCCTAAATAATGACCTACTCGTGAAAGGGCCTCTAAACACACTTCATCACCTTCTACTGCAGCCTCATAAATAGGCTCTACGCGAAATGCTTTGCTTACAACCAATGGATTATCTTGTACCGATGTGTATCGGCCTTTTTCCATTTGTTCCATCACATAGGTATGGATCGATGTTTCCGATGCAATGTCTTCCAAGCGGACTTCATTTCCCTCTTCATCCAGTCGAATCACACCATATCCAATTTCACCAGCACTATCATTAAAGCCGCGATAGAGTTCACCGTGATAAATCAAGGATATACCAAGTCCATAGCTAAATTTAAGGACGATAAGATTATCCATCTCTTTACCACTGCCATAATAATATTCACCTGTCGATAAACAACGGACATCATTTTCTACATATACGGGCACATGGAATCGTTCTTCTAAGATATATTTGAAAGGAATATTATTCCATTTCCCATTAGGAGAATAAATGGAAATTCCTTTCCCCGAGTCTACCGGACCACGCAATACGAGTCCTATACTTTTAATCTTATAGTCTTCTTTAAAGATATCCTGCATGCCACGATACATATGTTGCATAATTTCATCAGAAGTACAACCGATAATTGATGTTTCTCTTTGATGTAAAATTTGCCGGCCTACCGTCGTCACATAAAACACAATGGCATGTGTTCTTACATGAACGATTAGATAAGTTTCAATATCATGATTAAAGTCTAATAACATTGATGGGCGTCCCAATGCAGACCGTTCTTGGCGATCTTCGTAGACCAATCCTTTCCGAATTAAATTCGTACAAATATTAGTCACTGTGGGAGGCGTTATTTTGGTTTGTCTTGCGATCAATGCCTTCGATACGGGGCCATGACGCCTGATGTAATTCAAAATAATTTCATCATTGCTTATTTGTGGCTTTATCATGATTCTATCTCCTTTACAGCGAATACACCCCATCACCAATATCAGCAATATATAGACTAGGGGTAACACCTATTTGTTTCTCGTACTCTTCTGGAATAGCTCTCATAAAAGCCTCAATATGCTCATCTTTTACAAGGGCAATGGCACAACCACCGAAACCTGCACCTGTCATACGAGATGCAATACAGCCTTCTTGAGATCGTGCTAAATCAACAATCGTATCCAACTCTTTACCTGTTACTTCAAAATCAACCTGTAAGGATCTATGGGATTCATTCAAGCAATGCGCAATGCCTGTTAAGTCAGCGGCTTCCAAAGCTTTCATGAAATCTAATACACGTAAATTTTCAGTGATAACGTGACGAGCTCTACGCATCAACACATCATCAGAAATAAATTCCAAATCATCCAATGTAGCCAATGCCAAGCCAGAGATATCCTTATGCTTGCGGATAATTTCATGAGCTGCATCGCACTGACCTTTACGCTCGTTAAATTTGGAGTCCACAAGACCTCTTTGTTTATTTGTATTCATGATGACAAGGGTATGTCCATGCCAATTTAATGGAACTAGTTTTCGCTCCATTTTTGTGCAATCTAACAAGACACCATGGCCTTCTTTACCGTGTGCGATAGCATACATATCCATAATGCCTACTTTTACACCTACGAAATGGTATTCTACATGCATGGCCATTTTTGCCAGTTCCGTGCGATCAATTGGTGTTAGACCCAGCTCTGAAAGCAACATATAACCAGTTAAATCTAGCATACATGCAGAAGAAGACAAGCCTGCACCAGCTGGCAGATTACCATTAAAATAAATGTCCATACCTGACACTGTGTGACCTTTGTCTTTTAAGAACTGAATCACGCCTAATGGATAGTTGGCCCAATCGTGTTCAATATTATATTGGAAAGGTTCATTTACATCAACCACTACTGTCTTTTCCATATTATCAGAGTGTAGACGTACCTTGCTATCTTCACGTAAACGGATGGCTCCATAAATGCCTACTTTAAGTGCCGCTGGGAATACATGACCACCATTATAGTCTTGATGCTCACCAATCACATTGACACGACCTGGAGCAAAATAACAATGCACATCTCCTGAACCTTCGCCAAAGAAGGACAGAAAACGCTGCTGTAATTCTTCTTTATTCATTTTCTTGTTCAACCTCACTATATAGTTTGCGTAATTCCGGTGCTGTTTCTTCTACAGCACTCGTATTCGCTGCTGCCCATGCTCCCATTTCAGAGGATGCATAGTATTTGATTTTATTTGCTTCTCTGAAAGGAGGATAGAATTGAATATTAAAGTGATAATATTCTTCATGTCCTGCATATTCAGGGCTATTTACAGGATTTTGATGATATACCATCATGTATGGGAATGGCATATTAAATAAACGATCGAAGGCTTCCGTTAATGTTTTTAACATATGCGCCAAATCTTTGGTTTCTTTTTCAGTACAATCTGTGATGTAATTTATGTGACGTTTTGGCACGACAAATACACCATATGGATAATCTGTAAAGAACGGGATATAGGCTAAGAAAGAGTCATTTTCTCCCACAATGCGAGCCTCTTTTTCTTTCTCAACTTGATTCATTTTGCAGAATAAGCATTCACCATGTTCATGATGATGATCTTTCGCACTATCTAGTTCCACTTGTAGCTTCTGCGGTACAAAGGAATAGCCATATAATTGACCATGTGGATGTGGCATTGTCACACCTACAGCTTCCCCTTTATTTTCAAAAGGATAAATATATTTAATTTTTTCATCTTTTGCTAATTCACTATGACGCTCTTTAATAAGGTTTAGTAATTTAACAATATGATCTTCGGATAATTCGTAAAATTTAGCAGTATGCTCCGGAGAATATAAGATAACTTCACATTTCCCATAGTTTTCTTGACTTTTGTAAAAGTCATTACCATCTTCATAAGGAGCCTCTGGCGTTTGCGTTAAGGCTGGAAAGTCGTTATCATATTTCAACACATCATAATCTGCAGGGACTTTTTTATTAATACCTGGGCAGAATGGGCACCAATCCTTTGGCATCGTTGGGCGTGCTTTACGGTTTGAAGCGACCATAGTCCAAGTCCGCAATAAAGGATTCCATCGTAATTCCGACATGGAATACCTCCAATCTATAGCTATATCATGTTAATAAATAAAGATAATTTTTTATATAGTTCTATTCTTTCATATTTTAACATTTTTTTCAATACTTAATTAAATAATAAGTTATATGATTTACTCATAATCTGATGAGCAGCATGATTTTTATCACAATTTTTCTCTTATGAGATACAAAACCGGCGCCACATCCCCCTTCTCTCACTGCATTCTGAATGTTCGTTCAGGGGAATATGGCACCGGTTTCTTATTACTACGGCGTCGATTTATATAAAATTTTAGTACTCCACAGATTATGAGTACATCATATGGGGGCTTATTAGGAAGGGTGGGGGCTAATGTAGTGTATCTGCTAGTATGAATAAATGTAATAACTATGTGGAGTACTCTTGTCTATGTATAGGTCTATTAAACACTGGTATCTATTAATAGCTACATAAAATCCACCTTACCTATAAAAAACTTAGTAAATACTATGGCTCACTAGAAGAAGGTATCTTGTGTGCCGCTTTGTTTGACTTCCATTTGGGCACGTCGTTCATCGGTGATGAAAGAGTCTGGTTTCATATTGATTAAGTGTAACAAGCCCCGCATGGAATCTACACCTTTTTCTTTCGCTGCTGCAATGGCTACTTTAGCACATACTTCAGAGTCGTCCAAAGCATTGTGATGGTTAAATTTGATACCTAAAAATCCACCCAATGTATTCAACTTATGGTTCACCAAATCAGGCCATACTTTTCGTGTTATGCGAACGGTGCAAGTATATTCTAAATCAGGCCATTCAATATTGTAGTGGTCCAAGGTGGCACGTAACACGTCGATGTCAAACTTCGCATTGTGTGCTACTAACAGTTTACCTTTTAAATGGTTATTATAAATCGCCGGCCACAACTGATCAAAGGTAGGCTTATTCAGAACCTCTTCCGGTTGGATACCATGGATACCAATGAACTCTTGGTTGAACTGCATCACTGGGGGCTTAATTAAGCTATAGCCACGTTTTGTGATCCGTCCATCTTCCACAGTCACCACCGCCAAGGAAATAGCACTATTCTTACTTTCATTAGCCGTTTCAAAATCTAAGGCCACAAAATTTAACATATATCCTCCTCACGCAAGACTTTAACATCTGCGATTACATCAAGAAAAAGCAGATGCATCATAGCATCTGCTTTTATTATATAGTATTTTTAATGAAAGTAAAATCGATTATTGAATCGCTTTCTCAAACACTGCTTTGATTAAAGATTTTGTTTGTTCGTAACTTTCACCAGGTTGTGCTTCATATTGTTTGTCCAAATCGAACCACAAATTTGGATAGTATTCGTATGGATGTGTTTTGAACAATTCTACAGCATCTTGATCTTCTACCCAGTTAATTTTGATATCTTTGAAGGCAGGGTTTTCTGCTTGCAATTCTTCGATTGCGCGGAATGCGTTAGCGCAATATGGACAATGGTGTAAATGGAAGCCTAAAATTTCTTTCATAGTATACTCCTTTCATCGAATCAATGTTTTATATCGAATTTATTCAATTATAAGATTAGTATACCACAAGAAAATTCATGTTACAACTATAAGCCGGCGTGGTATGTCAAAATCGCAGTCCAAGATGTATGAATCCAACTAGACACATCAACCGTTGTCTGTAGTGCAATGGCTAAAAACATGGCTCCTGTAATTACGGTTGCAGCAGTACTGCTCATAATCGCATCAATTCGTTCTAACATAAGAACACATCCTCTCTAATCTCTTACTTTATATAGCTGAAAGTCATCACTGCACCCAGTCTTTGTAGTAGATACTCTCAGTTAAAAATCTAAACCATCTTTCATACCAACAAAGATATGAAACACTTTGTCACTTATGATATACTATTAGTATAGTGGAATTAAAAGATTTGACAAGAATCACTTTTTCTATTTTGTTATTTACGAAACATATATAGAAAAGTATCCTATATTGAACAAATATCTCATTTTATTTGATTTATACAAGGAGGAATTATGGATAAACGACAAATGAAAACTAGAAAAGCCATTTTCGACGCCTTTGTAAGGATTTTAGAACATAAAAATTATAATGCTATCATCGTCCAAGACATTATCGATGAAGCCCTCATTGGCCGTAGTACATTTTACGCACACTTTGAAACAAAAGAGGATCTACTCGAGGCCCTATGCCAAGAATTATTCTCTCATATTATCGACACCGCATCAGACTTCTCTCATGCTCACGGCTTATATAAAAATAGTCACATCAAGGAAGCCATCTTCCTTCATATCTTGCAACATTTAGAGGACAATGACAACAATATTTTAGGTCTTCTTTCCTGTGAAAGTAACGAGCTCTTCCTTCGTCATTTCAAAAATAGTTTAAAAGAACTCATCCAAAGTCATTTCTTAAACAATCAAACTTGTCCTCACAATAATATTCCACATGATTTTATCTCTAATCATATTGCCGGTTCTTTTGTAGAAATGGTACTTTGGTGGTTAGAAAACAATCGCCAATACTCCATCGAAGATATGTCACGATACTTTTACCATATTACAGAACCATTGATTTTAGAACATCAACATTAATACCATAAATAAACGCAACAAGGCGCTACCTTAAGCAAATTCGCTCATCGGTAGCGCCTTTTTATAGTAATATCAACTGTATATGTTTTTAATTATCATTAAGATATTCTTTATGGCATATTGCTGTGCCGACTAGAATGTAAAACATCCATCTACTATTGATTACGCTATTTTGTAAAACAGCAATTTTCATTAGAAACATATTAGACCGCTAAGGAAAACCGTTTTTTTGCCAACGGCAAGAACAATACTAAAATAATAGATTCTAATAGGTACGTGATCACATAGGTCATCCATATGCCGTCATTACCGAATGGAGGGATCAGCAGTTCTTGCATGCCTACAAAGAAGACCACTGCAATGAACATCATATTCCGGATAGATGCAGTCTGACCGATGCCATTGTACATACCATATAGTAATAAACCTACTGCTGCACAGATAGGATAAAGCAATAGATAATGGGAATATTCCAAGGCCATCGTGTAAATTTCTGGTACTGAGGTCATAAGCATAATGGCATCATTACGGAATAATCCTAGCACGATTTCTACAATGACCACATATACCGCTAAGCATTGCAGGGAAATCTTCAACGTATCTTTCCAAAGCACCAAGTCACGTTTTCCAAATGCTTTTCCAGTAAATACGCTGACTCCGTTCGCCTGTCCATCTGTGAAGTATGCCATGATGAAGATCATCTCCAAAATCACCGCATTCGTCGCTAGTACATCACTACCCATAGCACTGCCTGCTTTGGCAAACAAATTGTTAATGGTCAACAAACAAAATGTACGAAGCATAAGGTCTGTGTTTACTTTCATAATGGATAGGAATGGTTTCACCCGTTTTAAGGTATTCCATATATGGGACGTTAGGTCTAACCGTTCACGAACTAAGTACATAGCACCTAGACCTACTAAGAACGCATAGATTTGGGAAATTAAAGATGCCCAAGCCACCCCTTTTACTCCAAAGTCAAAGCCAAATACGAAAAGGAAGGACAAAGCAATATTCAGCACGTTCATGGAGATTTGCATAATCATAGTCGCGCGAATCATCATTTGTCCCATAAGCCAACCTAACGTAACATAATTGACCAATACGAAAGGAGATCCCCAGATTAAAATATCTGTATAATCCGCCATCAAAGCAATCACCTCTGGGTCGGGATGCATAAAACTTGCATAGTAATCAAATATCCAAGGATAGCCGATGATAAAGGCTGCGCTGATGAATAAGGCAATGATAAGGGGTCGAAAGAAACTGAGTGATGTACTTTCCTTCGATTGTTCTCCCAAAGCCTGTGCGGAAAACACCGTAGTAGCCACCCGCAGAAATCCAAAGAGCCAATACATATTATTAAACAAGATAACTCCTAATGCTACGGCAGCAATGTACATAGCATTATCCATATGCCCCATAATCCCAGTATTCACCGCCCCTAAGAGAGGTTGGGTCACAGTAGAAATCATAAATGGAATTGTCACTTTTAAATAGTCTTTATAGGTTAATCGTTCTTCCATCTTACCCTCACAAAAAAGAGGAACACCTAGGTGTTCCTCTTGAAACATTTTCATACACCATTTGATACATTTATTGTATCAAAGGCTGTTCATATAACACAAATATATCTTATTCATACGATTTATGTTATATTACAAAACAATCTATTCATCTAATGAAAAATAATGTTAGCCATAGATTAGCGATCTAAATTATATACCGCACTTAACAATTGTTTTGTATACGGATGCTGAGCCTCTGCTAAGGCATCTCCACTGAGGCGTTCTACTACTTCCCCTTTATACATAACCACAACTTTGTGGCAGAATAAATGGACTAATGCCAAATCATGGCAAATAAATAGGTAAGTAATGCCTTTTTCTTTTTGTAACCGTACCAATAGCTCGATGATGGTATCTTGTACAGATACATCTAGAGCACTTGTGGCTTCATCGCAAACGATGATTTCTGGTTCTAATGCTAAGGCTCTAGCAATAGCCACACGTTGCCGTTGCCCGCCACTCATATTATTCGGATATCGGTCTGCAAAATCTTCTGGTAAATCTACCATTTTTAACAATTCTTTAGCTTTCGCATCTACATCTGCTTTGCTAATGAGATCAAAGTTACGCAATGGTTCACAAATGATGTCACGCACTTTCATCTTCGGATTGAAAGCGGCTGTTGGATCTTGGAATACCATTTGAATATGACGATAATTTTGGCGTTTTTCTTCACCTGTTAATTTCGTAATATCTTTACCTCGGAAAATAACAGAGCCAGATGTAGGCGCATGCATATTCATAATAGTCTTCACCAAGGTAGACTTACCGCACCCAGACTCACCTACAATGGCTAAGGTTTCTCCCCGTTCTACATCGATGGAGATTCCATTACAAGCACGCAAAGTAGAACCATCAGCTAAAGGGAATTCTTTCACAATATCTTGAATTTGCATAATAATATCAGACATAGCGTTTCCCTCCGATTTCTGGCACTGCATTGAGTAATTGTTTCGTATACTCCGCTTGTGGATTACGAATCACTTCCTCAGCTGTTCCATATTCCACGACAGCCCCTTGCTTCATAACCACAATTTTATCAGACATATGAGCCGCCACACCGATATTATGAGTTACAATAATCATCGATGTTTTATTCTCACGATTAATACGTAATAATTCTTCTACAATTTGTGCTTGCGTCGTTACATCTAGGGCCGATGTCGGTTCATCACCTAGCAATAGTTTAGGAGAGAATGTAATTGCCATGGCAATACCTACCCGTTGACGCATACCGCCACTGAGTTCAAAGGGATAAGACTTCATAATTGCTTCAGGATGTGGCAAATTGGTGAGCGCCAACATTTCGATAGCTTTTGCCTCTGCCTCTTGTTTAGACATAGTGCTATGTAATTGAATGAACTCTACAAATTGCTTCCCGATTGTTTGAATTGGATTCATCATATTGCCACTATCTTGGAAAATCATAGCAATATGATTGCCTCGCAAATCCAACCAATCCTTTGTGGAAAACCCTAATAAGTCTTGTCCATCAAAGGTGATGCTTCCTTCAGACACACGACCTGTATTTGGCAATACACCTAACAGTGCACGGATGACCGTAGTCTTACCACTGCCGGACTCCCCTACAATGGAAACAATCTCCCCTTCTGCTAGGTCTAGGTTAACTCCTGCAATCGTAGGATTCGGATTATTTCCATAGGTAACTGCTAAATTTTTAATACTAAGTAACATATATATCCCTTCTGTATATTTCTTACCAATGCTACTGAAAGCGACTGCTACATACAACAAGGGGAGGCAAACCTGCCTCCCAATTGTTGCGGACATCTGCAAAGGATTATTTTGCTGGTTTAATATCTTTAGTCAACCAGTAGTAGTCTGTTGGATACATCACTACATTTGTTAACCATTTGTTATTAACAAGATTTGTTTTAGGGTAACCTAAGAACAATGCTGCACCATCATTCAATAAGATTTGTTGTGCTTCGATAATTAAGCTTTGACGTTTAGATTTATCGAATTCAACAGCTAATTGATCCATGATTGCATCGAATTTAGGATTGCTGTAACCAGAACCATTTTGTGGGTTATCACCATTCAAGTTAGTTTTCCAGTACCATTTCAAGAAGATTTCTGGGTCACCAGTGTTCGCTGTTACGATGTTGGAGATCAATAAGTCATAGTCGCCATCAATACCCATTTTATCCATTAAGTTATAGTCAACAGTTTCGATGTTTACTTTAATACCGATTTTTTTCATGTCAGATTGAACAGCTTCTGCATAGATTGGAAGTTCTTGACGGCTGTTGTATACTACGAAGCGCACTTCTAAGTTTTTACCGTCTTTATCTACGTAACCGTCTCCATCAGTATCTTTCCAGCCAGCTTCTGCCAACAATTGTTTGGAACGATCAGGATTGTATGCATTAGGGTCTTTCAAACCATCGAAACCATAATCCAAGCTTGGTGGAATTGGCGCTTTACCAGGAATGAAAGTACCTTTTAACAATACTTCGTTGTAGGATTTACGATCCGTACCGCTGATGAAGGCAGCACGAACTTTTTCGTCACCTAATACGCCTTTTTGGTTAATACGAGCTAATACAGTACGCAAGGAAGCAATTTCATCTACTTTGAATTTGCTGTCATTACGCATAGTTTCAAGGTCACCCGCACCGATATTAACTGCGAAGTCTACGTCACCATTTTGTAATGCCAACGCACGAGTTGTAGGATCATCTATAGATGGAATTTCTACAGTTTTGAATGGAACTTCCCCATCCCAGTAATTTTCGTTAGCTTCTACAACTGCTTTTTCTTTAGTGAAAGATTTCACTTTGTACGGACCAGTACCGATAGGACCTTCTTTAGCGAAGTCACGGCCAGCTTTTTCAGCAGACACATCTACAATGATGAATAATGGGTCAGCCAAGAAACCAGGTACATTTGGATACGGTTTATCAGTAGTAATGATCAAATTTTGACCTTCTGCTTTGATATCTGTGTATTTGAAGAATGTAGCGGCACGTTTATTTTTCTCGAAAGCACGCTCAATGGATTCTTTTACCGCTTCAGCAGTTACTTTATTACCATTAGAGAATTTCGCTTTATCGCTAATTTTGAAAGTCCAAGTCAATTTATCTGCAGATACAGACCAGCTTTCCGCCAACCAAGGTTGTGTGTTCATTTTTTCGTCGAATTTAGCTAATGTTTCGCCAATACCGTAACGCATAACTACCCAACCGAAGTAATTTTGTGTTGGCTCCAATGTATCTGCGAAGTTTGTAACACCAAATTTTACTACACTTTTGTCAGCTGGTGCCGCATTGTCGCTACCGCAACCTGCAATCACGCCTAATGCCGCTACTGCCATAACGCCAAATGTAGCATTACGAAGCCATTTTTTCCAACTTTGTTTCATGTTAAGTTCCTTTCTACAAAACTTACAACTAACATATTAATGTGAATCTGTACTACGTGGGTCTAAGATATCCCGTAGCGAATCGCCCCATAAATTGAAGATAGTAACCACAATGAAAATGGCCATCCCTGGATATAACATCAATTCTGGTGACGATAAAATATATTGACGGTTCTCATTGAGCATTAAGCCCCATTCTGGCGTCGGAGGCTGTGCCCCAAATCCCAAGAATGAAAGTCCCGCAATTTCCATCATCATAGACCCGATATCCATTGCCCCTGTAATGATAACCAAAGGCAATACATTCGGTAAAATGTGGCGCCATAAAATGGTTAATTGTTTCGTACCATTCACTCTAGCTGCCGCAATAAAGTCATTATGACGAAGTTTGATTACCGCAGATCGAATCAATCGTGCGTATTTCGCCCAGCTCACCACAACAAGAGCTAAGATCGCATTGATGGCACTACCACCCAAGATCCCGGCAATGGCAATGGCCAATACCACCCCTGGGAAGGATAGCATAATGTCCGTAAAGCGCATCAATACGAGTTCTACTTTACCTCCAAAGAAACCGGAGAAAATCCCTATCACTGTACCAACAGTGGCCGTTAAGATAACAAGGATGATAGTCATGGACAAGGAAGTTTGTGTACCGTAAATGATACGGGAGAACGTGTCACGCCCCAATTTATCAGTGCCCATCAGATGATCTGCAGAGGGCTTTAAGAAAGCTTTTGACATATCTGCATGAAAGGCATCATGTGGTGTGATATAGGGAGCAAATATAGCAATTCCTACTACAATAGCCACTAAGAGGGAGTAGAAAGAAAAGCGCTTGTGTTGCAAAATAAATTCTTTCATCTTATCCCCTCGCTTTCAATCGTGGATCCAAAATAGAGTAGGACAGGTCTACCAAGAAATTGATGGCTGTATAGATAAGGGCCACCCACAATACAAAGCCCTCAATGAGTGGATAATCGCGCATGGCAATGGCATAGACCGCCATTTTCCCCATCCCTGGCCAAGAGAATACGATTTCAATCACCGCAGCCCCTGCCAAGAGCCAACCAATACCTATACCCATAACCGTAATCAATGGTAATAAAGCATTTGGTAAGACATGTTTCCATAAAATTTGAGATTCACTCATGCCACGGGCACGAGCCCCCATCACATAGTCTTGATGCAACTCCTCAATAATCACAGTCCGTACTTGACGTGTGAATTTAGCTGCCATTACAAAAGATAATGTAATCGCTGGCAAAATTAAAGCTTTAAAGCTAATCGCAGACGTAGCAATCGGTACCCAATGTAATTTCAATCCGAAGATGTACAGTAAAAGCATACCTAACCAGAAGCTTGGCATTGACACATTCACAAAAGAAAAGAATCGAATGATAAAGTCTGGCAGTTTATTCGCTTTTACCGCCGAATAAATCCCCATGGGTATAGAAATAAGAACATTTAGCGTAAAGGCAGACACTGCTAATAAGGCTGTTCCGCCCAAGCCTTCTAATAATTTGTCGGTCACTGGTTTTTTCCCTGAATAGGAGGTTCCTAAATCACCTTGTACGGCACCTGCTACCCAGCGCACATACTGTTCCATGAATGGACGATCTAAGCCCATTTCTTTTCGTGTAGCATCAATCATTTCCTGTGACACAATGGTGTCCCCTGCTTCCAATACCATCAAAGCTGGATCACCAGGAGCAATGTAGGTCAAGCAAAATGTCAAAAATGTAACCCCAATTAATGTGACTAGCAATTGTGACACCTTACTTAATATGGTTTTCAATCATCCACATCCTTTCCTTAATGTTAGTGAGCATACATTGATGTAATTAATACATACCAAAAAAAGAAAAACCACCCTTTGGGTGGATCTACATTAAGTTAGCAAGGGCTATAGTTTAGACAACCTTGCTCCATCTTGCCCATAACCCTATACAACTTTTAGCAATATCTTCCCCAAAATATTCTTCCCTTATTTAAGGCATTCATAGTCAATATCTACGCCCAACTATATTCATAGATATTACATAAATATGTTAATTTCTTTTATCAAAATTGTCAAATGACTAATGTGAATATTGCAAGACATGGAATGCATGCTTGTTTGAAAGTGTACATTTCTAGGTATTTATCTGTGATTTATATCATTTTAAATCATTGCGTTTACACAAATTGAAAAATATCTATATAGTAATTTTATTCATTTTGTATAATATTCATGACTTTTAAAGATAGATATAAGAAACTTTCATAATTAACCTGAATCGTGACATAAGAAAACACACCCCAGGGAGCCCCCTTAGGTGTGTTCCATTTTACTATGCAATTAAAAGAAATCGTTTTTCCAAAGCCAATAGCCTGCCAGGGCTGCAAAGCTTATACCAATACCAATCACATACTCAAAGCCATATTCCATATCAGCAAATGGCACCGGTACATTGATACCCCACAAGCTAAAGATGGCCGTTGGTACAGCTAACATAATTGTCATGGCTGCCAATAATTTCATAACTAAGTTTAAATTGTTAGAAATAATGGATGTAAAGGCATTCATCATATTCATCAAAATATTAGAATACATTTCAACCATTTCCACAGCCTGCTTGTTCTCAATGATCACATCTTCTAATAGATCCTCATCTTCTTCATAGATTTTTAATAAGTATCGTACATCATCATGGCGGCGAATGCGTAAAATCCGTTCCATTACCGTACCATTACCACGCAGTGCGGAGGTAAAATAGGTCATGGATTTTTGTAATTCCAATAATTGAAACAAATCTTTATTCCGTGTCGTATGTCGTAATGTTTTTTCAATGTCATCCGTACGGCGGTCAATTTGTTGTAAATATCGCAAATATAGTACCGCTGTGCGATACATGATTTGGAACAGAAATCTTGTCTTTTTAAAAGTATAGAAGGTTGGCATTTGATTGCTCAAGAACGGATAGAGCACTTCTGCTTCTTCTAAACAGATGGTAATAAAGAAATCTTCCGTCACAAAGACACCTAGTGGAACTGCATCATATACATCAGAACCACGCAGTACTGGAATGTTAATAACGACGAAAATGTATTCATCTTCAATTTCTACGTGAGACCGTTCTTCCGTATCCAAAGCTGCTTTCAGTACGTCCGTTGGAATCTGTGTCATCATATTGACGATAGCCAACTCATCGGGGTCTGGGTTCACCAAATTTATCCATGAACCTTTTGTAGCATCTTGTACAGTGGAATCTGTAAATAATTCCCCCTCTACGTGTTTGTGTACCGTTAACATGTGACACCTCCTTAACGTCTTAATAACCCTACCCTTTATCTTAATCAATCGAGGCCGATTCGTCAATTTTTTTATGATTTCTTCTGAAAGTTTATAATAGCCTTTCACCATTTCCACTCAATCAATATTTAGACATAACTAAGTTGGTGGGTTATAGAGCAAAATGAGTTGGTAGGCTAGTTCGTGCTTTAAAAAATATCCTTCAAGACATCTATGCACAACAAAAAGGACCTGGCCTAATGACCAAGTCCTTTTTGCTGTATAGTTATTATGTAGTGATATATGCCTTGCATGACTGCAAGGAGGGGAAGATATCACAATCCCTCCTGCCACATAGTAGGGCGTACATTCTAGCAGGAGGGCTTATATTATTTACTATAGAAAATACGGATAGAGTTCAAGATACACAAAATGGATACCCCTGTATCTGCAAAGATCGCTACCCACATGTTTGCAAAACCAAATACACCAGCTACCATGACAATAATTTTCACAGCAATAGCGAAGAAAATATTTTGCCAAGCAATAGACAAAGTACGATCCGCAATACTTAAGGAACGCCATACAGAATCTAGGTTAGAGTTCATGTACACCACGTCTGCCGCTTCGATGGCAGAATCTGCACCACTACCCATAGCACCGCCTACGTCAGCACCTGTCAATACAGGCGCATCGTTGATGCCATCACCTACGAACATAACAGAACCATGATCATTACGTAGAGACTGTACCACTTCTAATTTATCTTGTGGTAATAACTCAGCACGTACTCCTTGGATACCTACTTGTTGAGCAATGTATTTCGCACTAGCTGCCACATCACCTGTAAGCATCACTGTTTGATATCCTTTGCCGTTCATGCGACGAATGGCTTCCTTAGAATCCTCTTTCACAGCATCGGCAATGACGATACGACCTACATATTGACCATCAATAGCTACGAATACTTCACTACCATATACATGTTCAATGGTTGGTACCGTTACATGTTCTGTTTCTAATAAACGACCATTACCAACCAATACGGTATGGCCTTCTACGGTGCCTACCATGCCGTGACCAGAGATTTCTTTTACATCCTTGGCCGCAGTAAACTCTACCCCTCTACGTTGTACTTCTTCTACGATAGACATCGCAATTGGGTGTGTAGATACGGCTTCTAAGGCTGCTGCATATTGCAATACTTCGTTTTCTGTATACTTACCATCCACTTCGACTGTTTGTACGTTGAAAGTACCAGTTGTAATAGTACCAGTTTTATCGAAGGCAATCGCTTTCACACGGCTCATCGCCTCGATGGCTTTACCACCTTTGAACAAGATACCTTGTCGAGAACCAGCACCGATACCGGAGAAGAATGCCAATGGCACAGACAATACTAAAGCGCATGGGCAGGATACAACTAGAAATGTTAAGGCTGTATAAATCCAATATTGCCATTCCCCTGTGAACAATGGTGGTACTACAGCTACGATAATAGCCAATGCTACTACGATTGGAGTATATACACGAGAGAATCGAGTAATGAATCGATCGATTTTTGGTTTCGATGCCGCCGCATTTTCCACTGCATCTAGAATACGCATAACCATGGAATCTTTTAATTCGTGAGTGACTTCTAAGACAATGCGACCATCCACGTTGATACAGCCAGACATCACTTCAGTGCCTACCGTAGCACTCACAGGAACTGGTTCACCAGTTACCGCTGCTGTGTCGATACGTGTAGTCCCTTCTACAACACGACCATCCAATGGAATACGATCACCAGGACGAATTTCGATATGAGATCCGACTTGTACATCTTCTGGGTTCACCACCTGCACGCTGCCATCACAAGCGATTAAACGCACTTCTTCTGGGCGAAGATCCACTGCATCCATAACCGCATTACGACTGCGCTCTGTAGCACGTTCCTCAAAATAAATGCCCACTTGGAAGAACAACATAACCCCAACTGCCTCTGCATATTCACCAATGATTAACGCACCAATAGTAGCAATGGACATCAAGAAATTTTCATCGAACAGTTTACCTTTCATACCATTCTTAATTGCTGCCCATACAATGCGCCATCCTAGTATAACAAAAGTCGCCACCATCAATGGAATCATATATTGCTCAGACACCCAATTGGTAAACTCTGCTACTACCATCACGATAGCGCCTATAATAATCCCCACTAAACTAGAATTATGCTCATGGTCATCCTCTGCTTGTTGTGCTTTTTTAGATGCACGCACAAATGGTACCACTACTACACCATCTTCCGTAGCATCACATACCGCTTGGATTTGTTCTTGCAAAGCCTCCGTGTCTTCTACGGTAGACGTAATCCGCAATTGTTTCGTACCAATTGTGAAAGTCGCTGCCGACACAGATTCTAGTTGATTTAATTTTTCTTCAATGACACTAGCGCAATTTGCACAGTTCAAGTTTTGCAATGTAAAAATGCGTTCCATAGTAACTCCTTTTTATTGATATATTACATATATTTTATGATTGAGTATTCATTCATATATTCATTATATCTACAAAATTCTATTTTGTCAACATATGATTGCATATTCATTTATTTTTTTTATCCCTAGTTTTATCTCATTTCGATAATAAAAAAGCACCCTAGTACTTAGAGCGCTGTATGCGGATTCGAACCGCATCTTTATAACAATATGTTATCGTCGTGCCAGTAGACCAACAACGATTTTTTATTTGTTCCATTATCCCACAAATTTAATAGAAGAGGGGGGGAAAAGATATCACAATGCCTCCTGAAACATAGTTGGGCGTACATGCTAGCAGGAGGACTTATATTATTTACTGTAAAAAATACGGACAGAGTTAAAGATGCAAAGAATAGATACCCCTGTATCTGCAAAAACTGCCACCCACATATTTGCAAAGCCAAATACACCAGCCACCATAACGATAATTTTTACAGCAATAGCGAAGAAAATATTTTGCCATGCAATGGACAAGGTACGCTCTGCAATACTTAAGGAACGCCATACGGAATCTAGGTTGGAGTTCATGTATACTACGTCTGCCGCTTCGATGGCAGAGTCTGCACCACTACCCATAGCACCACCTACATCGGCACCTGTCAATACAGGCGCATCGTTGATACCATCACCTACGAACATGACAGAACCATGTTCGTTCCGAAGAGATTGAACTACTTCTAATTTATCTTGTGGTAATAACTCAGCGCGTACACCTTGGATACCTACTTCTTGAGCAATGTGATTAGCACTTGCTGCCACATCACCTGTGAGCATCACGGTATGATATCCTTTTCCATTCATACGACGGATGGCCTCTTTAGAATCCTCTTTCACAGCATCAGCAATGACGATACGACCTACATATTGACCATCAATAGCTACGAATACCTCACTACCATATACATGTTCAATTGTTGGTACCGTTACATGTTCTGTTTCTAATAAACGACCATTACCAACCAATACGGTATGGCCTTCTACAATGCCTACCATACCATGACCAGAGATTTCTTTTACATCTTTAGCCGTAGTAAACTCTACTCCTCTACGTTGTATTTCTTCTACAACGGACATAGCAATCGGGTGTGTAGAACCAGCTTCTAGAGCTGCTGCATATTGCAACACTTCGTTTTCTGTATAGTTACCAGTTACTTCTACTGTTTGTACGTTGAAAGTGCCTGTTGTGATAGTGCCTGTTTTATCGAAGGCAATGGCTTTCACACGGCTCATAGCCTCGATCGCCTTGCCACCTTTGAACAAGATACCTTGTTTAGAACCAGCACCAATACCAGAGAAGAATGCCAAAGGCACAGACAATACAAGAGCACATGGGCAAGATACTACTAAGAACGTTAAAGCTGTATAAATCCAATATTGCCATTCTCCTGTGAATAGAGGAGGTACTACGGCAACAATAATCGCCAATGCCACTACGATTGGCGTATATACGCGAGAGAAACGAGTAATGAAACGATCAATCTTTGGTTTCGATGCCGCTGCATGTTCCACAGCATCAAGAATGCGCATAACCATGGAATCTTTTAATTCATGCGTTACTTCTAAGACAATGCGCCCATCCACATTGATGCACCCAGACATCACTTCTGTACCTACGGTAGCGCTCACTGGAACTGGTTCACCAGTTACCGCTGCTGTATCGATACGCGTAGTACCTTCTACTATACGGCCATCCAATGGAATACGATCACCAGGACGAATTTCGATATGAGACCCTACTTGTACATCTTCTGGATTCACCACCTGCACGCTACCATCACAAACGATTAAACGCACTTCTTCTGGACGAAGATCCACTGCATCCATAACCGCATTACGACTGCGTTCTGTAGCACGTTCCTCAAAATAAATACCCATTTGGAAGAACAACATAACCCAAACAGCCTCTACATATTCACCGATGATTAACGCACCAATAGTAGCAACAGACATCAAGAAGTTTTCATCGAATAATTTACCTTTCATGAAATTTTTAATTGCTGCCCATACAATGCGCCAACCTAATACAACAAAGGTTACAATTAATAATGGAGTCAGGTATTGCTCTGGCACCCAATTTGTAAACTCTGCTACCACTATCACGATAGCGCCTATAATAATCCCCACTAAACTAGAATTATGCTCATGGTCATCCTCTACTTGTTGTGCTTTTTTAGGTGCACGCACAAATGGTACCACTACTACGCCATCTTCCGTAGCATCGCACACCGCTTGGATTTGATCTCGTAACATATCTGTATCTTCTATACTAGAGGTAATGCGCAATTGCTGGGTGCCAAGCGTGAAAGTTGCTGCTGACACAGATTCTAGTTGATTTAATTTTGTTTCAATCACGCTAGCGCAATTGGCACAATTCAAATTTTGTAGTTTAAAAATACGTTCCATCGTATCTCCTTATGAAATTATAATATGTAACCTTACTACTTACTTTACTGTTTGTTTTAACACCGCTTTAACACTTAAGTGTTTGTTTATATGTTATCGTCGTGCCAGTAGACCAACAGCAATTTTTTATTTGTTCCATTATCCCACAAATTTGATAGACTTGCAATATCACGCTACCCCTAATACTTTAGATATCTCTGCCTCTATATAAATACTATCCTATTTCTCCTTGACTTTGCCCCTCTGATAAGATGTAATATAAGTAAGAGAAAGAGCAGTACATGACACTAAGGAGGCCTACCATGATTCCTATCGATTCTGCTTTACATGGAGACGTAATCATCTACCAATCAGGACAAGAAAATATTTCTACCAACGTTCTATTTAAAGACGAAACATTTTGGATGACACAAAAAGATATGGCGACGTTATTCGGAGTATCTTTATCTTCTGTCAGTCGCCATTTAAAAAATATCTTTGAATCCAACGAATTAGATGAATCAGTGGTTATTGCAGAAATTGCAATAACCACTAAGCACGGAGCTTTAGCCCAGAAAACGCAAAGCTCAACAGTAAAACTGTACAACCTAGACGCCATCATAGCTGTTGGCTACCGTGTAAACTCAAAAGAGGCTACACAATTCCGCATCTGGGCTACAAAGGTATTGCGCGAGTATATTGTGAAAGGTTTTGCCCTCAACGACGATATGTTGAAGAATGGTACGCCTTTTGATCAAAACTATTTTAAAGAACTCCTACGCAGAGTCCAATCCATTCGAGCAAGCGAACGTCAAATCTATCAACAAATTACAGATATATTCGCAGAATGCTCTATTGACTACGATATACAGGATCCTTTCACCCGTCAATTTTACGCCATGGTGCAAAACAAATTCCATTATGCTATCACAGGCAAAACTGCAGCTGAAATTATTTATAATGCCGTTGATAGAGATAAACCACACATGGGATTACAAACTTGGAAAAGCTCCCCTCATGGGCGCATTTATAAATCCGATGTAACCATCGCAAAAAATTATTTAACCGCAGACGAAATACGCAAACTAGAACGAACTGTATCCTCCTTTTTTGACTATATCGAAGGCATCATCGAACGAAAACATACTTTCACCATGAAAGCCTTTGCTGAAAGCGTAGATAAATTCCTATCTTTCAACGAATATGAAGTGCTCACTAATAAAGGGCATATTTCAAAACTACAAGCTGATAAGAAAGCAGTTACTGAGTATAAAGAATTTAATCGTACGCAGAAAGTATTCTCTGATTTTGACAGAATCATACACAAACAAAACAAGTAATATGATGAGAGCCTCAAAAAGGTTGAACAACGGTTGAGCAACCGCATCGAAACCGCCTAAAATTAGAGTAAATCGAAAATGAGAAAACCCCGTAAACACGTATGTTTACGGGGTTTATTATTCGCTTGAATTATTCAGCTGTGATTGTTGCTACTGGGCAAACGGATTCGCAAGAACCGCAATCAATGCAAGTTTCATTGATTTCGTATTTAACTTCGCCTTCAGCAATTGCTCCTACTGGACAAACAGAAGCACAAGAACCACATTTAATGCATGCATCACCAATAACGCGCATGAGACACCTCCATAAAAAATAGAAATTCGCTAACTTTATGATTATCATTTACTAAGGTACTTACCTTTTTTACATTCTCATTATTGCATGTTTTTTTAGTCTTGTCAAATATTTCTATATACTTTTTGTATCGAATTTTCACAAGTAATGTTGCATTTTTTATATCAACAAGCCTATATATTACGCTATTTGATAGAATTTATCATTTATATTTCATTATGTATACAAAGAATAAGTATGTGCCCTATATTCTCAGTTAATTCTTCTCAATTTTATTTTTGAGAATAATTATATTATCATTTAAAATGATACAATTCCAACTATACATAATCTATCAATGTAACTGATTTGATTCGTACCCCATGACCCGTTGCTTGATCTTATACATTCGTACCCGTTGGTAATCGATTTCATCATGACACACCAAAGTTGCCACATCCACCTGCAAAGTCTTGGCAATTAAATACAATACCTGCACCGATGTCCCTAGGGAACCTTTAGCACCTTCAATTTTTGCTAAATAACTTGGACTAATACCACATCGTTTAGATAACTCTTTTTGTGAAAGTCCCTGACAACGTCTAACCCAAGCAATTTTTCTACCTAAACAAATACAAAACTCTTCATACTCTGGCATAGATTCCATCGATTGTAAGTGAGTCCCCATATCTATACACCTCGTTTTCAAAAGTATACGACCGAACTGCTCTACTCACATTATATACAGGTGAAATTCATAAATCAAGAACATATCTGATACGCCGGTTTTATAAAATATCATTCTAAGATAATGAGACGGATGCTCCTCGACTTTCATCAGCCCCTGTATACACAAAATTATCTAATAAGTGCAACAAAGTCTGCAAATCATATCTATGAATATCATCATATTCAAGCTCCATCAAATATCGGTGCGTAGGATCAGCTTTCATAATCATATCCAAGGTAAACGTTACATATGGTCCATCCGGTGTAGGCTGTTCAAATCGCTCCCAGCGAGCCATTGTCATATCATCTCGAGATAATGCCCCCACTTCTACTACTGTGAACTCTTTAAAAACTTCGGGACTGTTTCGACGCAACACTTCCATATAGTCCGCATCCGTCATTCCTTGAATTGGTGTGTCATACCATGTAGTATTCCACTGTTCCTGAGATTCCCCTTTCGGTGCTACATTATCTATACGAGTTACCGTCATATTTACATCTTTGTCTAAATGCAACAGAACTCCTACTGTATGTCCCTTACCTTTAAGTTCCGTCGTATCAATCCATACCATAGTTTGTATTGCCCAAGGAATCGCAAAGCGAAAATGCCCCTCACGACTATTGATGTACGTATAGTGTGGTATATTTTCTGCTTCTTTATTGCTTTTTATTAGGCTATTTTTTGAATAGTGGTCTTCTATATAAAATGGTATTCCTTTTTTCATTCTTCCCTGGTCTATGAAAGTAACTATAGGCTGTACCTGTATATCATTTGCTAGACTTATGGTGCCTATAAAAGTTGCAATCGCTATACCACAGGCTAAGGCTTTCCAAAATATCTTCCCCATTGTTGTGTGATTCCTCCCTCTAATTCTCTTCATAGTAATGTTCTTCCCTTGGTCTATATCAATTTTCACCAACTATTTTCGCTAACTCATTCTTTCACTAGTCCTATTCGACCAGACCGTTGGATGGTAGCCTTCGTCTTACTCATATCTTCCCAAGTGGATTGGGATGTAATCCCTTCTTCTGTAATTCTTAATTTCTGCTCTTTACGCACCGATGGCTTGCCTAGGCTTAACTCCTGATGGTATAAATCTTCAAGATCCGTTACCTCCTTCGTTTCCATCCACATGTCTGACAGCAACGTAGATGGTAAGTTATATTCTTCGTCTGCTAGTGAAGGGGCTCTCTGCTCCTTAGCCTGTTGTTTTTTGTTTTGCTGAGCATCTGCATCACTTTCATCTGGCAAGTACTCCAGAATATCCACTAAGTGTTTCAATGATTCTATACTATCCTTTTGGATATCATCATAGGTGAAAGTAATCACATAGCGATGCGTAGGGTCGTCTTTCAAAATCATGTCCACCGTAAAACGCGCTTTCGGTCCTTCCGGTGTCATTTGTACAGACCGGTCCCAACGAGCAGCCGTCATCTCTTCTCTCCACAACAAGCCACCTTCAAGCTGTGTATATTTTTCAGATAGATGCGGATCTTCGCGTCGCCAAATTGCCATATACTCCTCATCGGTCATCCCTTGAATCGGTTGATCATACCAGGTCGTATTCCATCGCTCCTGAGAAACACCTTGCGTTGGTGTATTATCTCGTCTCGTGATCATCATAGTAGTATTTTTATCAAAATCTAATAAAATACCCACTATATGTCCACTATCTGTAGGAACTACCTTATCAATCCAATGAATATCTTTCACAGTGCCAAACATAGACACCCGAAAATGAGCTGGTCGGTGGCTAATATAGAGCCCCCTCTTCTCTGGTGCAGCATTCTCCTTTTGTAATACGAAGTGTTCCCCATCTATTCCTTGAGCATCTACTGTTTGTACACTATCTAACTCCTTTGTGAAAGTCCTCACCGGTGTTCCCTCTATAGCATACGCCATACCTACAAAACCGGTGAAAGTAACCATCGCCATGCCACATACCACAGATTTCCACCACGTATTTTCAACTAGTTTACTGTTCATTCGTTGATTTCCTTTCTTCGTAGCCCTTTATATCCTATACTGATTTCTATACACTTTTAAAGTCAGCATATATCTATATACACCTCTAATAGTTTTTGCTATATCACTTCGTGTTTAATACAAATATATATCTAGTATACCATAAAATGGCCTATTATAAGCACCTAAGCACTACATCACACCGTTTTTGTATGATTTTGTGTATCTCCAAACCAACATTCATACATATCAGCACCAGTTCCGACAATGCTCCCATAATCACTATAAAAATATACTTAGATGCGACTATCAACGCCGAATATAGTATAAAATCATATATGATAAAATCCTAACATATATGAACATTGATGTCTTTAATCAGATTTCCCCCTATTAATTTAGTCATATATCTTATGATACTCTTAGATTATATTATCCTATAACCCATCTTGTAACGATAACGTTCTTAGAAAATGTCTATCCCTATTTGCACAACAAAAAGAGAACCCACTATTGTGAGTTCCCTTATATAGTATTATGTAATTCTATATCTTATAGTTTATCCAATGCTTGTGCTAAGTCAGCAATGATATCATCTACATTTTCGATACCGATGGATACACGTAATTGTTCTGGTTTTACACCTGCTGTCAATTGTTCCTCAGGGCTCAATTGGGCATGTGTTGTACTTGCTGGGTGAATAACCAAGGATTTAGCATCCGCCACGTTCGCAAGGTTAGAGAAGATTTCAAGAGCATCAACGAATTTAATACCTTCTTCTTTACCACCTTTTACACCGAATGTGAACACTGCACCAACACCGTTCGGGAAGTATTTATCAGCCAATGCTTTGTATGGGCTATTTGGTAATTCTGGGTAATTTACGTAAGCAATTTTTGGATGATTTACCAAGAAATCTACTACTTTACGAGTGTTTTCTACATGGCGCTCTACACGCAAGGACAATGTTTCAATACCTTGGATAATCAACCATGCTGCTAGTGGAGTAATGGATGCACCAGTGTCACGCAATAATTGAGCACGCACTTTCACAGTGAAAGGAATTGGAAGATTGCCGTATACTAAACCATTGTAATGTACGTCGCCTTCTACGAATCCAGGATAACGACCGCTTGCTTTGTAGTCGAACTTGCCACTTTCAACGATAACACCAGCGATAGTTGTACCATGACCGCCTAAGTATTTTGTGGCGGAGTGAACCACTACGTCTGCACCATGTTCAAATGGACGGAACAAGTATGGAGTGCCGAATGTGTTGTCCACGATCACGATGATACCGTGTGCGTGAGCGATTTCAGCAATCGCTTCTAAGTCCACAAGGTTAGCACCTGGGTTACCAACGGATTCCACATACACAGCTTTTGTGTTGTCATCAATCGCTGCTTTGAACTCATCTAAGTTGTCTGGATTTACGAATTTCGTAGTAATACCGAAACGTGGTAATGTAGCACTGAACAAGTTGTATGTACCACCATATAACGTGGAAGCTGCTACAATGTTATCGCCAGCAGATGCTACGTTTTGGATGGCATATGTAATCGCTGCGGATCCAGATGCTACAGCGATAGCACCAGCACCACCTTCTAAAGCCGCTACACGGCCTTCCAATACGTCTTGAGTAGGGTTACCTAAACGAGTGTAGATAGGACCTGCATCAGTTAAAGCAAAACGACCTGCTGCTTGTTCTGCATCTTTAAATACATAAGAAGTTGTTTGATAAATTGGTACTGCACGGGAACCTGTTGCGTCTACTGTATGACCTGCATGTAATTGTAATGTTTCAAATTTGTAATTGCTCATGTTACTTTCCTCACTATTCTTAAATCTTTACTATCTATTAACTAGGATTAAATCACCCAGTCTTGTATATATGGTTCTTCAATCGGTCTCGATTGTAATTCACTAACCTCATATGGCGTTTCTTGATACACATAATAATTTAACCAGTTTGTATAAAGTATGGTCGATGCCGAACGCCATCGTATCATCGGCGTCTTAGTAGGGTCATCTCCAGGGAAATAATTTTCTGGAATCTCAATCTCTAACCCTTGCTTTCTATCCCGATCATACTCTTGGTATAAGGTGTCTCTATCATATTCAGGATGTCCAAAAATAAACACATGTTTATTATCATAGGACCTGGCAATACCAACACCGGTCTTATCCGCGCGGACTAGCACTTCTAACTGAGGGTGAGCGTTAATTTCGCTTTCACTCACCGTCGTATGCCGTGAATGAGGCATATAGAAGAGTTCATCTAGACCACGCATAAGCATGGGCTTACTGTTCTGCACTTCTTGTTCATAGACACCGAACAGCTTGGTAGGCAAATCTTCCTTGTGGATACCAAAATGCTTATAAATCCCTGCTTGGGCTCCCCAACAAATGTAGAGGGTCGAACACACATGGGTTTTACTCCATTCCATAATTTCTGAAAGCTCATCCCAGTAATTCACTTCCTCAAAGGGCATTTGCTCTACCGGAGCACCTGTGATAATCAAGCCATCAAAGTATTGATCTTTGATTTCCTCGAAAGTCCTGTAAAAGGTTTCCAAATATTCTTGGCTTGTGTTACTCGCTGTATAAGACGCCGTGTAAAGAAAGGTGACCTTTGTTTGTAACGGTGTGTTACTCAAAGCACGAAGCAGTTGAATTTCCGTGGTCTCTTTCCGTGGCATCAAGTTCACAACCACAATGTGGAGTGGTCGAATATCTTGTGACTCTGCCCGTTCCGAATCCATGACGAATATATTCTCTTCTGAAAGTTTCCCTATGGCTGGTAATCCTTTCACTACTCGTATAGGCATTCAATCCACCTCTCTTTCCAGTAAAACCTATCGATTAACGATGAATTAAGTATACTAGGATGTCCATCATATGTCAACAATATACGTACATTTATCCTTATACAGGATACATATTATTATATATAGTCATTACCTATAACAAAATAATATATCTATAAATTTACAAATATCTCCTAACCATTGGACATAGCGACCTTTATGTCGTATTATATTAGCGAACTACATAGTATTTTTACTGAAAGTATGCTAAACTTAACTCATAAAAAGAAGAGCCATCAACGTGTCTGTGGCCTTAGGCTCATCTCAAGAATATCAAAATATGATGATGCCTAACGTGTATAAGTGCTGAGAACACTTATCGTTTACGTTAGGCTTTGTCATTTCTAGTTAAAGAAATGATAAAGATCTATTATAAATTTTAGAATTTTTATCAGTAAAGATAATTTCTTAAAATTTTTCATAGAACCACCTCCTCCCATTACAGGAAGAGATGAGGCTAAGGAACGCAGTTAGGCGTAGCAGTCTTTGTGGCGGTTCTTACTGACTAAATGAAACTAACGCAAGAAGCCCATGGCGTGCTCCTGAACAAACATTATGCAATACCGTTTGAGAAGGAGTATGCCATGGGCTTCCCTTTATCCTATTCAGTTACGACCGCCACAAGTTTTCATAGCATCGCAAGAGACGTCTTATAAGAGCGCATGCTCTTTCCCGATTTCAACAACTTGCTCTACAGACATATTTGTAATACGGGCAATCATCTCTACCGATAATTTTTCACGTAGCATACCAATAATAGCTTCTAATCTACCTTCTTCTTTTCCTTCTAGTTTTCCTTCACGCCAATATTTCTTCCGATCCATTTCTAGCTTCATATACTCACCCCTCCATTCTTTACTTTGCTTTACTACATGTACTATCTCATCCATCTGTTGTATTAACCCATCTACTGGTGGTCTACCATCTACATAATCCAAAAAATTCTGTAATAATTCCGAAACATCATTCATTTCTGCTTTAGTACTTAAAAAGATAGTAATTAGTCCATCTCCCAACTCTTTGCCCAGTTCTTCTGTACATTTTTTTTGTAAATGTATACTTATGACGCTTCCCAGAAAATATAGGAAACGTACAGATAAAGATAACAAAACAATCATTCAGTGTCATATAGTCAGCGCCCTTTTCCATAGAATAATGGTCAATCGCACTATGATAAAACCGTGACCGTTTGATTAACTCTGGCATATTTTTGTATGTTTGCATTTCAATATTGTAGACGGTTCCTTTCTCATCATTGACATACACATCTAAGCGAATCCCCTTTTCATCAAGGCCAGATTCTATCGTTTTTTCCGTTTCAATATACGCAATGTCCCGAATAGAAATCTCCAATACCCGTTCTAATAATTCCTTACAAATTGACTTCTCACGCATTACCTTTTCAAAGATAAAATTGTGGCGGTTCTTTATCGACTACATAAACTAATAAGTGACGATTTATTATGCAATACCGTTTGAGAGGAGGTATACCGTGCTCTTCCCTTTATCATAATTAGTCAAGACCACCACAGGCTGCATAGCGGAATAAGTGACTAACCTTTAATTATATCTACTTTTGTGATCCTCTTATATACTATTATAAACAACTAGCATATACATTATATTTTTCAAATTCCATATACCAATTCTGTATATATGAGCAGTTTTGATCATTTTATTGGTGACTTTTATCACTTTTTGATTTATAATTCTAATCAATAGTACAAGCGCTTGTAACAGAATTTATTTTCTTATTCAAATTTGTAGGAACCAGGAGGTGTTCACCAGAACTAACGGACAGATAACGTATTCTAAAGTACAACAGTGATAAGTCCTTTCTACAAGGAGGATGCTATGGAAAGATCCTACATTACAAAAGGTCTTCAAAATGCATGTCCCGATTGCGCAGAAGATTCGTATACTGATGAAGAACTAGTCGCTTTAGCCCAAGCAGGGCATACATCGGCTACTGTTATTCTATGTCATCGTTACGTACCTCTCATTGCACGGTACTCTCATGTACGTCAGCTTCGCAATATGGAAAATGACTTAGAGGCCACTTTATGGGAGACATTCTTAACCGCTATCCAAACGTACGATCTGAACGGTGAAGTCCCCTTTGCAGGGTTTGTAAAATCTCGTATCCATTATGCAGAAATGAACCTCTTCCGTAAAAGCGTTCATCAATGGAATCATGAATCTTTACTTCATGAAGAGGATGACTCGAATCCAATCATCCATATCCCTGCCGAAGATGATACAGAGCAGGAGGCCCTTGCGCACTTACAAATTGCAGCGTTGAAAGAGGCACTTTCACGGATTGATACCGTGCACGCTGCCCTATTAGAGCAGATTTTATTTCAAGGTAAGTCCATTAGTGATATGGCCAAATTATATGGAATGAGTCGTCAAGGAATGTATAAAAAGTACAAAAAAGCTATTGTTTTGGTGCAACAAGAACTGGAAAAATCTAAACGTTAATCTATGGTAGGACTTATCACAAAAACCTGAATCTCCACTTCCGAGATTCCGGTTTTTACATTTCTATCATATAGGTTGTCATCATCAACACCATGCCTTCTAAGTATATTTTCTAGGTATGCATTCTACATATAGCATAACAATAGCCATCTTGCTATTGTTAACAAGATGGCTACGGTAATCCTTGGCACTAAGTCATATATACACTTTTACAATACCTTTGGGATATGTGGTTTTCTCCTGTCTAAAGGCTCTATCCTACCTTATCGTTTTAACCACTTGTATACCCACAAAGCAATTCTAACGATTTTTACTACTTTTTCAAGCTTATCCATATTACGCCGCCAAAGCGATCGCATTATTGCGAACCACACCTACCAATGGGTACGCATATAACTTGCCTAATGCATCGCCCACGGCTTTGATATCTTCGTCGGATGCTGCTTCGTTTACGTAGGCAAAATTGGCTACTTTCACATTGTGTGCACCTTCACCTTTTTTAAATTGTAATTGCAATTTAGTCACCATTGTTGTAGTCATACCTTACTCCTCCTTATTCTACCACTGTGGATTCTGTAGTCACTAATGTACCATGTTGAAAGCTAGTTAAGCGTTGATCTTTACGACCACGAAGTACATCTTTTTCTACCATAAGCTGTCCAACTGTGTCGATTTCAGATTTAGTAACCCCTTCTTTTGGGAATCCTACTACAATACTTACCTCTTCCTTAGATGTGTCCATAAAGACTAAATGTAATTCTTTTTTCACTACTGTACTTGCTGCCATATTCTTCTCCTTTCTTAGTACCAAGTCCTTACACTTAGATACATTCAGAAATAGAGATGATGTCAACCAAATAATTTTACTCTTTATAGATTCCAGTAACACCAATACATATGACAGCCATATACACTGTAATTATACATTTTATAACTGCATATAATATATGCATATTAGTTCATAAAAAGTACTTATATGATATAGTCATACCCTATAATAAGTAAGATTTTATTCTTATTTTACTTATTCCTACTCTTTTGCTATACTATGTTTGTCGATGTGATACTCGACAGGAACTATGAAACCTCATATGTTCCAGCCTTTCAAACTACTTACATATGTGATAACGGTGACTTCCCATACACACCTATAGTTATCACAAACAAGCCACCTACTCGGCCCCATACGAGTCAGGTGGCTTTCACCATTATAAACATATAGTATGAGGAATCTTATTACTCTACATATCATTACACCATATATCTCATACCTGTAATAGTATTATTTCATACACTCTTTCATACAAATACATGCTATAATTAAAATCAAGTATATAATGATGCCATTGTCACTAATATACACAATAAAAAGGAGTGATATTATGAACAAAACTATATATCTAGGCGGCGGTTGTTTTTGGGGTGTTGAAAGCTACTTTCAACGCATTCCAGGTGTTGTAGATACTGAGGTAGGTTACAGCAACGGCGCTCAGCCAAATCCAAGTTATGAGGACGTATGTCGTGGCAGTGGTCACGTGGAAACTGTGAAAGTCACCTATGATCCATCTGTGATTCCTCTCTCTAAAGTTTTGCAGTATTTTTTACGCATTATCGATCCTTTCAGCATTAATAAGCAAGGAAATGATGTAGGGGTGCAATATCGCAGCGGTGTGTATTATGAACACCCTGACGATAAAGCCATCATTGAATCCACCCTAGAGCGTGCTAACAGCCATTACAAAGAGCCTTTTGCCATAGAAGTCTTACCTCTAGCATCCTTTTATCCAGCTGAAAACTATCACCAAGATTATTTAGACAAAAATCCAAATGGCTATTGTCATATTAATGTGTCCAAAGCTTATGAACCACTCGTTGATGAAAGCGCCTACGAACGCAAATCCGATACTATTTTACAAGAGGAGCTCAGCGACCTAGCCTATTCTGTAACCCAGCATAGTGCTACAGAACGCCCTTTCTCTCATGAATATACAGATGAGTTTCATCCCGGTATCTATGTTGATGTTACCTCTGGAGAACCTCTCTTCATCTCTGCTCAAAAGTTTAACTCCGGTTGTGGCTGGCCAAGCTTTGCGCAACCCATCAACAGCGATGTCATCCGTTACTATCAAGATGATAGTTTAGGGCATCGCCGCATCGAAGTGCGCAGTCGCATTGGCGATGCTCACTTAGGACATGTCTTTGAAGATGGACCTCAGTCCATGGGCGGCCTCCGCTATTGTATCAACGGCGCTGCCTTGCGTTTTATTCCTTTAGAAAAGCTTGAGGAAGAAGGATATGGTAGTTTGCGTAAGTTCGTAGAACGTCGCGAAGCTCTATCTCAAGATTCTTAAAAAGATTAGCATACTATAATATTGCATGTCTTTAGGCTCACGTTCATGCCTACACCTCATCGCAACTGACAACACAAAAAGACTGTAAACACAGGGTGTTCCCAAGTGTTTACAGTCTTTTATTATATAGATAGCCTATGGTTTTGTGTCCTGTCTATATCGTTAGAACTAACATACTTGATACACTATGTTTGCTCTAATAAAGTACGTATATCCCTATAGATTATGTATATACTAGGGTAACCCCGTAAAGTCTATATCTTATAAGTACAAAAGATTACACTCGCCAAGAAATCCACGCAATGGTATCTGTTGTATGGTTTTCTAATTTGCCATCTACAGCTTTCGCAGATAAGAACTCCCGGATTTCTTGTTTAATCACCTCTAAATCGCCACCTACTTTACGATGCACACGTAAGCAGAAATAATCGACTGCTTCATCAACAGTTAAGGTTTCTACTTCTTCTACTGTTTTATAAGTAATATTTACATTCTTGCCGATTTCGTTAACTGTGCCCAAGCAATCTTGTAACATGGATTCCCATGGGCTTCCGCTTACACCATATCGCTCAGAATAGATGGCATCTAAGTATTCATCTTTTCGATCGGCGAACATAATACACAAACAATGCTTACGACTAGCCCGATGTAAAGCGTGCAAATTAGCTGTATCCGACATAATAGGACAAAAAATACTATATACCAAATCGAATTGTTTGTCCCACCCCAAGGCTTGCCGTGCCTCTTCAGACCATGGTCCTAGCCATAAATCTAGTGAAAGACCTTCATTTTCACTAATGGCTTTACCACCTTCTAGCATGCCTGTGGAAAGATCGACTCCAGTTACTTTTACCCCATTACGAGCGAGTCCCATGGCATAGTCACCAGTACCACAGCCTACATCAAGTGCAGTTTCTCCTTCTACTGGATGGATGCCTAACTCTTGTAAGCGTGCTACAAAATCCACCACTTGCGCCACACGATCCTCGCGCTTGTGCATATTCACGAAAAACTTGGACGTTTGATTCCAAGACTGTTGCTCCTCTTGCCAGCCTTCCATAGAAACGGGCATTGTTGTGATTGTACTCATAGAAATCTCCTTGTGTCTATCAATACTATTAATATAATTTACTTGTATATTGCTACTATTATTATATATGATATTCTCCAAATTATATATGATATATATTATCAGTTTATTATATTTTAGTATACTTAAATACCTTTCATTTTACTGTATCTATGGCTACAAAATCTGTGCAACTATACACCATACATTCTTATAGGCATCTATGATTCTAGGAGTCTATACATCTATCATATCATCTTTAATAACAAGCACCATGTTGTAAACTATAGGATAGTAAGTACAGGTACATATAACCTTATAGGAATACATACATGAGTAACCTAAGAGCAGTCTTTGGGAACCAATAATCTATACAAGAAGTATTAAAACACAAAAAAGCGACCTTGCGGTCGCTTTTTGTATTTAGAATCTATGATTCAATTATGCTTCGATAGCTGTAACAACACCAGCGCCTACTGTATGGCCACCTTCGCGAATCGCGAAACGTAAACCTTCTTCAATAGCGATTGGAGTGATAAGCTCGATGTTCATAGTGATGTTATCACCAGGCAT